>JBGPHF010000145.1:0-5383 GCA_041484215.1 Nitrospirota bacterium | reverse complement strand
AGCGGAAATCAAGAAGGCCCTTGCGGGCAAGGACGGCAGGAAGGCGGAGTGCTGAGACCGTGGAAGATCTCTCGCTCCATATCCTCGATATCGCCGAGAACTCGATCAGGGCCGAAGCAAAAGTCGTTGAGATCATCATCGAGCGCGACAGGAAAAAAGACGTGCTTCGCATCGAAGTGAACGATGACGGCAGGGGCATGGATGCCGGGACGCTCGACCGGGTCCAAGACCCGTTCTTCACGACGAAACAGAAAAAGACAGGCCTGGGGATTCCCCTTTTGACCCAGGCGGCAGAGCAGGCCGGTGGCGGCTTGACGGTGGCATCGGCGCCGGGCAGGGGAACGCGGGTGGCGGTCACGTTTCAATGGAGCCATGTGGACCGGCCGCCGGTCGGCAGTATAATCGACACGCTGCTCGCGCTCATTGCGGGCAATCCCGACAGGGATTTCCTGTATGAAGAGCGGGAGGGGGACTGGTCCTTCCGGTTCGACACCCGCGAGCTCAAGGCCGACCTCGAAGGGGTCCCGATCAACGAGCCGGCCGTGTTCGGCGCGGTCCGGACCATGCTGAAGGAATGCAGTCTGATCATCTGAACGGAAGATCAAATCAGCGGAAGAGGTAGAGCATGAGTAACGAAGCAGTCGTACAAAATAATGCCGCGGGCGCCCTGCCGGATGCCGGCGCCGAGTCCTTTACGCGGGCGCAGTACGGAAAACTCGATGAGATCATCGAACGGCATAAGGACAAACCCGGTTCGCTCATCCCGGTGCTCCAGCAAGCCCAGGAGGTCTGCGGGTATCTTCCGCATATCGTCCAGCGTTACGTCGCCAAGGGCATGAATATTTCGCCGAGCGTGGTTTTCGGCGTTGCGACATTCTATTCTTATTTTACGCTCGTACCGCGCGGCAAACACGTCATTCGCGTATGCCTCGGCACGGCGTGCTACGTGAAACGGAGCGAAGAAATCCTCGAGAAGGTCAAAGACGAATTGGACCTCGAGGTGGGAGAGGTCACGAGAGACAAAAAATACTCTCTCGAAGCCGTGCGCTGCCTCGGCGCCTGCGGGCTCGCGCCGGTCGTCGTGGTGGGACAAGACACCTATGGCGATGTTGCCGCGACCAAGGTGATGGATATTATCAGGAAGTACGAGTAGTTCGATTGCAGACTTGCACCCAGCGCTTACGAGTGTGCAGGCGCGAGTGCGGGGTCGAGTAAAGGCGGGGAAAAATGGCCAAGTTGACGATTGCGGATTTAAAGAAAATCAAGGAAACCTATCATGCCAACCAGGCCCTGCGCGAGGGCGGGTTCCAGGTCAAGATAACCGTGCACATGGGGACCTGCGGCATCGCCGCCGGAGCGCGGCCCATCATGAACACGCTCATGGAAGAGCTGACGAAGTCCAACCGAAAGGACGTGGCGATCACGACCTCAGGCTGCGCAGGACTCTGCAGCAAGGAGCCCATGATCACGATCGAGACGGCCGGCGAGCCGCCGGTGAAGTACATCTCCCTGACCGAGGACAAGATGCGAAAGATCTTCGCTGAACACGTCATGGCGGGCAAGCCGGTTGCGGAATACGCCCTGGTCGCTGGGCATGAAACGACGTACTGACAAATTCGGTTTAAACCGTTTGAGCCGTTCAAACTGTTTAAACGTTAAACGGGGTAGATAACGTGGAAACGACGAATTACCGTTCGAACATAATGATCTGCGCGGGCACGGGTTGCGTGGCAAACGGCTCTCTCAAGGTGAAGGACGCGCTCGAGACCGAGCTTGTCAAGCGGAACCTCCAGAACGAGGTCAAGATCGTCCTTACCGGATGCAACGGGTTCTGCGCCAAGGGACCGGTCATGGTGGTTTATCCCGAGGACATCTTCTACCAGCAGGTAAAACCCGAGGACGTGCCGTACCTTGTGGAAGAGCACTTCATCAAGGGCCGCCCGGCCCAGAAGTTCCTCTACACGCCGCCCACGGACAAGAAGACGATCCCGGTGATGAACGAGATCCCCTTCTTCAAGCACCAAGTGCTCCGGGCGCTCCGGAATCGGAGCTTGATCGACGCGGAGAAGATCGAGGAGTACATCGCTCGCGACGGATATATGGCCGCTGCCAAGGCCCTGACCGAGATGACCCCCGAGGACATCGTGAACGAGATGAAAAAATCCGGCCTCCGCGGACGCGGCGGCGCGGGTTTTCTCGCCGGCCTCAAGTGGGAACTCTGCGCCCGGGTGTCCGGCGAGGTCAAGTACATCCTCTGTAACGGCGACGAGGGAGATCCCGGCGCGTTCATGGACCGGAGCGTCATGGAAGCCGATCCCCATTCCGTGCTCGAGGGCATGATAATCGCCGCCAAGGCCATCAGCGCCCATTATGGCTATATCTATGTGAGGGCCGAGTATCCCCTGGCCGTGCACCGGCTCCAGCTCGCGATCGAGCAAGCCAAGGAGCGGGGCCTTTTGGGCAAGGACATCCTGGGCTCGGGTTTCGACCTCGACATCGAGATCTACCAGGGCGCGGGCGCTTTCGTCTGCGGCGAAGAGACAGCGCTCATGGCGTCCATCGAAGGCAAACGCGGCATGCCGAAGCCGAAGCCTCCGTTCCCCGCGGTGAAGGGCTTGTGGATGCGGCCTTCGGTGCTGAACAACGTCGAGACCTTCGCGAACGTGCCGCCGATTATTTTGAACGGCGCGGACTGGTTCGCGAGCGTGGGCACCGAGAAGAGCAAGGGCACCAAGGTGTTCGCGCTCTCGGGCGCGCTGAACAACATCGGCCTCGTCGAAGTACCCATGGGCACGCCGCTCAAGACGATTATCTTCGACATCGGCGGCGGCATCACGGGCAACCGCAAATTCAAGGCCGTCCAGATGGGGGGCCCGTCGGGCGGCTGTATTCCCAATTCGCTCATCGACACCCCCGTGGATTACGAGAACATCAATAAGACCGGCGCGATCATGGGCTCCGGCGGCATGGTGGTGATGGATGAGACCACCTGCATGCCGGCCATGGCGAAGTTCTTCCTTGAATTTACCGAGGACGAGTCCTGCGGCAAGTGCGTGCCCTGCCGCGTCGGGAACAAAACCTTACTCAGCATCCTCACCCGGATCACGAACGGCGAGGGAAGAGAAGGAGACCTCGATCTTCTCGAAGCGCTTTCTCAGCAGGTGAAGGACACGTCGCTCTGCGGTTTGGGACAGACGTCGCCCAACCCGATCCTGACCACGATCAAATACTTCAGGGACGAGTATGAAGCTCATATCCGCGAGAAACGCTGCCCGGCCCGGGTTTGCACGCCGCTTGTCAAGTTCGTGGTGAACGACGAAAAATGCAAGAAGTGCGGCATGTGCTTCAAGAATTGTCCGGCGGGAGCGATCAAGTGGGAAAAGGGCCAGGTCGCCTACATCGACCAGGAAAAATGCACGAAGTGCAAGACCTGCATCAAGAACTGCAGGTTCTGGGCGATTGATTAACATCATTCATCACAAAGGCACGAAGACACAAAGTTTTAGAATCAGGTTTTTATTTTCTTCGTGTCTTGGTGACTTCGTGGTAAAAAAAGGTTTTTAAGAAGGTAAACACTTATGCCAAATATTACAGTAACGGTTGACGGAAAAAAAGTTGAAGTGGCCATGGGCTCGACGATCCTCGACGCGACGAAGGCCGCGGGGGCGCGGGTCCCGACTTTGTGCCACGACAACAAGCTCCATCCCTTCGGCGCGTGCCGCGTCTGCCTCGTCGAGGTGGAGGGAACGCCGCGCAAGTTCACGCCGTCCTGCACCACGCCGGCCACGGACAAGATGGTCGTGAAGACCACGTCCCCGTCGCTCATCGAGGCGCGAAGGATGGTGCTCGAACTTCTATTGATCAAGCATCCCCTGGACTGCCCGGTCTGCGACAAGGCGGGCGAGTGCCAGCTCCAAGACCTCGTGCATGAGTACGGCCTGGGCCAGAGCAGGTTCGACGCGGAAAAGGGCTACCTTCCCCCGGACTACGAGAGCGCCATCATCGAACGAAACATCAGCCGCTGCATTCTCTGCGGCAAGTGCGTCCGGATTTGCGACGAACAGAACGCCGTGGGAGAGTGGGCCTTCACGCGCCGGGGCACGCGTGCCCGGATCAGCACCGACTTCGACCGGCCGCTCGACTGCGAGTTTTGCGGCGAGTGCGTCGAGATTTGTCCCGTGGGCGCGCTCACCACGCGGCAGTTTAAATACAAGGCGCGGTCGTGGAACCTCGAAGGGACGAAGTCGGTCTGCAATTACTGCGGCTGCGGCTGCGGCGTCACCTTCGAGACGCGCGAAGGCAAGATCATGCGCGTGGGCCCGGCGAACGAGAACTATCTCTGTTCCAAGGGCCGGTTCGGCTGGGACGCGGTCCATCACGAAGACCGGCTGCTGACGCCGAAGATGCGCGTGGGCGGCAAGCTGGTGGACTGCACCTGGGAAGAGGCCCTGTCCGTCGTGGCCACCAACCTCAACGTGATCAAGAACAGGAGCGGCGCGGCGAGCATCGGCGGGCTCGGCTCCGTCAGGACCACGAACGAGGAGAGCTACCTTTTCCAGAAGTTCCTGCGAGCCGTGGTCGGGACGAACAACGTGGACATGCTGGCGCGGCTGAAGGTCCCGAAAGGTTTGGACGCCGCCTTTTTCTCCGGCGAACTCGCCAAGATAAAAGACCACGAGGTCGTTCTCGCGCTCGACCCGAACGTGGGAGAGATCAACGCGCTCACGGGCATCGAGATCGTGCGCGCCGTGAACAAGAAAGACCGGAAGCTCATCCTCGTGAACGACGGTTACAACAAGTTCAACAAGATCGCGACCGTGGTAATTCCTCAAAAGACCGCCTCGGCGCTCTCCGGCCTCGTTCCCGCGCTTTCACTGGGACAGGGCGAGGGAAAACTGAAGCAGGCGGCCGAGCTTTTGAAGGCGGCCAAGAGCGTTGCAGTCATCATCCCGGCCCGCCTCTCCGACACGGAATATAAACACCTCAACGAACTCATCGGGCTTCTCAAGAATGTGACTCTCTACCCGCTGGTCCGGCGGAGCAATTTTCAGGGTTCCCTCGACATGGGCGTGACGCCCGGCTATTATCCCGGGTACCTGAAGACGGACGAGGACGCATCGGCCGGGCTTGCTGCCGCGTGGAACACGATCCTTCCCGAGGCCCCGGGTTTGAGCGCCGTTGCAATGATCGAAGGGATACAGTCCGGCAAGACGGCCGCGCTCTATGTCATGGGCGACGATCCCGTGGGGAGCGACCCCAACCTCAAACCGCTTTTCGAGAAACTCGAATTTTTGGTCGTACAGGATATTTTCATGACCGATACGGCGAAGCTCGCGCACGTCGTGCTTCCGGCCGCGGCGAGCTCCGAAAAGTCCGGGACCTT
>JBGPHF010000144.1:0-5411 GCA_041484215.1 Nitrospirota bacterium | reverse complement strand
ACTGCCCAATCATGTAGCGGTGTTAGTTTCATGATGTATGACCTCCAGAGATTAGGTTTAAAGTAACTGCCGAATCTTCGTTATTATACAAAAAAATTTACTTACTGTCAAAATTAACTGGGTAGGCAGGCGCCTGGGCCACATTTGTTACTTCATCATACCCGCTTTTAAAATCTTATGCTATACTAAGCACAGTATCGCACGTGAACTGGAAAACATGTCTTATAAATTCTAAAGGAGAGACTCTAATGAAAAAAATGCTTTTTGCAACGTTGATCGCCATCCTCTTTTTAAGCACGGGGAACCCGGTTTTCGCCGCAACTACGGCAAGTTCAGCCGCGGGAGACGTTGAAATAGACGGGTCCTTTTCCCTGGCCACGGGTCCCGGCTCCTTCGACAGCGGCTACGGTCTGAACTTCGGCGCGGGTTACATGATGAACAGCGTCGTCAAAAACCTCCAGGGCCGGATAGATGTCGGCTACTATAAGTTCAGCGGTAATTTCATTACACTCGGCTTTTTCCCTGTGAGCCTAAACTATACGCGTATTCCGGTTACCGTGAGCGCCCGGTACTATTTCCCGATCGTCGACCAATTAAGGGTCTTTGCCCAGGCAGGGGTAGAGGTGAGCCAGGATTCCAAAGAATTTTTTTACGGGATCACACAGACAAAAAACGAACTGAACCTCGGCGTTTCTCCCGGCGGCGGAATCGAATTCAACGTAAACCCGCAACTCAGCATCTTCGCCCTCGCCCGATTCCATGCAATCACGGATAGTTACATCAGCATGCAATTCGGCGCGGCGTATCATTTTTAACCGCTTCCCACATTCGTTTATCAATTAAGAAGGCCCCGGATCGTTTCACTCCGGGGCCTTTCTTTTTTTGCGATTATTCCGGCTGATCGTCCGGCAACGGGAAAAAAACAACGCCTTTCAAGGAGTTCCCTTGGCTAACAATAACTCGAAGGGGCAGGTGCCCCTTCGCGTTATGCCGCATTATTTCGCCGTTGCGCCACCATAGCGCTCGTTGTAAAACTTCTGTATCTTATCCAGCTGCTCTTTGGTCATGCCTTTGATGAACCACTCGTGCCGCACGTCTGATTCGAGATACTTTTTCTCGAGCTCGCCATACAGCTCCGGCCCCGCAACCTGCTTCACTTCGGGCAGGAACTCGGTGTAGAAATTCTTGGCCACGTCGTAAATGCCGTGCCACCAGGCGTAATCGGGACCGGACATCGCCGCGCCGTGCCGGGCCCTGCGGCCTTCATGGTGCCAGAGCTCCCAGTAGATCCAGTCCAGCTTGTCGTCGAAATTCGCCTTGGTCAGCTTGCCCTTGTCCATCAACTCCTGCCTGATCGCGGTAGCCGGCTTGGCGAATTTGTCGTCGTAAAGATTGACGAGGTTGTCGAACTGTTTATAGAAGCCCGTTACGTAAGGCTCGGAATGGCAGCTGCCGCACACGTCCTTCATGTTGTCGCGGCGTTTGTCCGCATTTTCGAGCTTCTTGGAAACCGGCGGCCGGAGGGTCCAACTGATCCGGGCGCCCACGTCGTGCGTCACAGCCTGGTTCGGCGTTTCGCTCATGTGACAGGTGGCGCAGGTCGGCGCGGCGCTGTAGTCCTTGCCCACCACCCATTTGTCCCGGTCCATGTGCAGCTTGTCCTTGAACGCTTCATAAAGAATGCCGTGTTTGGATTCCTGGTAGACTTCCACCTGCGGATGGTCGGGGCCGAGGTGGCACTTGCCGCAGGTCTGGGGCTCGCGCGCCTGGGCCTTGGAGAAGCTGTGGCGGGCGTGGCAGGCCGAGCACGAGCCCTTGGACCCGTCGGGGTTGATCCGGCCGATTCCGGTGTTGGGCCAGGAGTCCGTATCGAGCTTGCCGTTGGCCAGCACTTTCACGTTCGCGCCGTGGCACTGCCGGCACCCCACCGCAACGGCCTCCGGTCCCCCGACAACCTCGCCCAGGTAATTGTCCGCCGAATTCAGGATGTCCGCCGCCTTTGCATGATGACTCTCGGTCATTTCCTTTACTTCTCTCGCGTGGCACTGCGAGCAGTCCTTGGGCGTCACGAGCACGGCAATGGTGAACCCATTGTGCTGCATTGCGTCTGCATCGGCTTTCTCCGCCCGGTGACAGGTATAGCAGTCAACACCCTTGCTTGCATGCCTGCTCGTTTTCCACTCCTGTACGAGCGAGGGCGACTGTGCCTCGTGGCAGCCGATACAGGACTGTGCTTCTTTTGATATCTTCATCTGGGTCTTTCCCTTAGCAGCCTGGCCGGCTAACGGAAACAGGAGAACCGCGCTGAATACCGCCGCTGCGACAAAAACCGATGCACCTTTTGTGTTCATCTGACATTCCTCCTTAGGGTATTGTTGTTTTCGAATCGCGGGACTCGATAGGCAACATGAATACATTGAAATGGCGTCGCAGAAAAAACCCTGTGAGCATGAATATACGTTTTTCAACTATAGCATTATTCAGAAAATTGTGTTGTTGCGAGAGGCAACTTGCTGCAACTGACTGCAGCAGCGCGCGCTAGGTACGGTTCTTTATTATGATAAAAAAAACGTGGAAACCTGACGTGGAAAAGGGGAGGCCGTCAAGATCAGGCCCCCCACGAAGGCGTGAATCCGGCGGAAGCCGAATTCAGCAAGACGGAAGCGGGGAAAAAGGTTCTTTCAGTGGATCTTCAAATAACAAGCGGCAGCGCAAACACTCCGCTTTTACCGGGCATCGACGTTGAACGTCGCGGTTGCCGCGGGCTTGCCCGGCCGCGCCACGGTCACGTCGGCCTTCCAACCGCCTTCCATGGGCGCATTCACCGAGACCGCATAGTCGGAGCCTTTTGCCGTTGCCTGAGCCGTGGATTCCATAGGAGCCATGCCCGGCATGGGCGGCATATAGAAGCGCACGCCCACTTGACCGTCGGTAAGCGCTTTCCCAGCCGCGTCGGCTACCTTGAGGGTAAGGGTATTATCTCCCTTGACGAGCGGGTAAGAGCTTGCCGCAAGCGTTATGGTCACCTCGCCTGAAACCTTCCGCGCCTCGTACCCCTTGGAACACCCGGTGAGAACCACGAATACCGCGATCGCAAGTGCTGTTGCCGAATAAATATTTTTCATGGTACAATTCTCCTTATGCATATAGTTTAATCTATTTTCTGTCGATGGTCCCTGCTACCTTTCATACTAAATCAAAGGAGCAACCTTTGTGCCAGCCCAAGCCGAGAGTAAAACTGCAATAATTCATTCGGTTATCCATATTCCACCGTTTAGGCGGAGTCCGATTGGAGCGTGTGCTCCATCGTATTGTAGGAAATACTACTATAACCCCGTGTTTTCTTAATTCAAAGGCAAGCCTCTTGACGCGCTAGCGAAATAATTGATGTATACTAATCATAAAGGATGAGCTGAGGCGACTCCGCCAGCCCCGATACTAAAGAACAACGAGGAGGAATGTGCTTATGAAGGTGAAAAAACTTGTACTTACGGTGCTCGTGACGATCGCGGCTGCTTTTCCGCCAGCGCTGCTTGCTCAGGAAAACTACACGCTCGCTATCGTGCCCCAGGGACCCGCCGTTCAAATCGCGCAGAATTGGATGCCCTTCGCGCAATTGCTGTCCCGGGAATCAGGCGTCAACATTCAGATTAAAACGTATTATTCTTCGATACCGCAGTTCGAATCCGACTTGATGAACGGGGTGCCCGATTTTGCTTATATGAATCCTTACCACGTCATCATGGTGCATAAGGCGCAGGGTTACGTGCCGTTCATGCGGGACGCCGACCCCCTCGTCGGCATCCTGGTGGCGCATAAAGGCGGCTCCGTGCACTCGGTGCAGGATTTGAACGGAAAAACCATCGCTTTTCCATCCCCCAATTCTTTCGCCGCCTCTCTGTACATGCGGGCGCTTTTGTCGAAAAAAGAGAATGTCCATTTTACGCCGCGGTACGTGCAAACGCACGGCAACGTCTACCGGCACGTCGCGCTCGACATGGTAGCGGCCGGTGGGGGGGTCAAAGACACCCTGATGAATGAGGCCTCCGATATCAAGAACCAGCTTCAGATCATCTATATGACGCCGCCCAGCGTATCGCATCCTCTGGCCGTGCACCCAAGGGTCCCTGAAGAAGTGAGGCAGAAAGTCATGAACGCGATCCTGAAGCTCGCCAGCAATCCTGCAAACAACGCCGTTTTCGAACACATCCAGATAGACAAACCCGTTGCAGCGGATTATCAGAAGGATTACGCACCCTTGACCAAGCTCGGCCTTGAAAAGTTCGTCGTAAAAGGAAGTGAATAAAAAAAAGCACCCAGCGATGTAATGACCTCGTTTTTTTCACGGCGTCCGCCCCGGACGCCGTTCTTTTTTTCCGAGTACGGTGCCACCACCTTGTCCCCCTTACTGCAGCTCTTTCATGTAACAGGTCAGCAAGCAGAAGCTGTCAATCATACTCAAGTTTGCCCTTTGCGGCATGAGCGGGCAGGTAACAAGCCGGAAGCCTAATCAGGACAAAAAATATGCTATATTGATAAGAGAGAGAGTATGGCCCGGGACGCGAGGTAGGGATTATGTTAAAGGATTGCACGGCGACAAGTGACTGTCCTGTTGTTGAGCACAATTTGGAACAAGACAGCACGGGCGCGGATGAGCCTGAGCGCCACGAGCTTCAGCTTTCGATTCAGCAGTACGACAGGCTTTTTCAGTCACTTCCGAACGGTCTCGTGATCGTCAGCAGGGAAGGCAAGATCGTGCATATCAACGCCCAACTTGAGACGATGTTCGGCTACGCCGAAGAAGAGCTGATCGGGAAGAATCTTGAGGTGCTGATGCCTTTGCGCTTTCGAGCCCGCCATCGGCAGAATGTGTCGGACTATCTCGTGCGGCCCCATATGCGGCCCATGGGTTCGGGTATCGAGTTGTTCGGTTTAAAAAAAGACGGAACGGAATTCCCCGTCGACATAAGCTTGAGCTACCTGACGATCGGCGGAGAACTCGTGGCAATGGCGATTGTGAGGGACATTACCGACCAGAAAGCCGTTGCGCACAAGCTCGAACTCAATTTCAGCATTCAGAAGGCCATCGGCTCTATCTTGAAAATATCCCTGGAATCCAGCCCGCTCGACGAACAGCTGACCCGCGTTCTCGACCTGATCCTCGCCATTCCGAGTTTCACGATGAATTCCCGCGGGAGCATCCATCTGGTCGAGGAAGAAACCGGTTGCCTCGGGCTCAAAGCGATGCGCGGTTTTTCCGTCGCGCAGGTGGACGCCTGCAAGGTGCTTTCTCTGGGCGAGGGCTGCCCGACCGCTCCGGCGTCGGCCTGTTCAATCATCAATACGGATTGTCTTGCCGTCCAGCGCGACATCCTCTATACAAGCGAAGGCTCGACCAGACGCTATTGCGT
>JBGPHF010000143.1:0-5434 GCA_041484215.1 Nitrospirota bacterium | reverse complement strand
ATAAATATCGTTGAACATATTCTTGCCGTCCCCGTCGAACCGGGTAAATACGATACGAGCTTGATCCATCTGAGGGCCTCTTTCTTCTTCCATTCTCTACTCTTCCCAACTGATCGCCTGCACCGGGCAGGTATCGATCGCCTCCTGGCAGTTGCAAGCGCCGCACTTCTCCGGCCCCACGACGTTCGACTTTTCGTCAATGAGTTCGAAGACCCCGGGACAAACTTCCACGCAGTGGCCGCAGCCAATGCACAGGTCTTCATCTACAACAGGTCGCTTCGCCATCTCTATTCTCCCGCTCGACAAGAACGCGCGCAACCGCTTCCGACCGTCTTCAAGATCGGCAATGAACGGCATCGTCAACGATTATCTTGAGATTGTTGTACACGACTACCGGATTGGATTGCACTGTACGCCCCGGTTCGAGTGTGCTCTCGACCGGGGCGTTAAACTTCTACTCCCACTCGATCGTGCTCGGCGGCTTGGAAGAAATATCGAAAACCACGCGGTTCACGCCCTTTACTTCGTTGATGATCCTGTTCGACATGACGCCGAGAAGCTCATACGGGATTTTCGCCCAGTCGGCGGTCATGCCGTCCTGGCTCGTGACCGCGCGGATCGCGACCACGTTTTCGTAGGTCCGTTCATCTCCCATCACGCCCACGGTCTTGATCGGAAGCAATACGGCAAAGGACTGCCAAATTTCCTTGTAGAGACCGGCCTTCTTGATCTCCTCGATCACGATGGCATCGGCTTCACGAAGGATCTTGAGCCTCGGCTCGGTCACCTCGCCCAGGATGCGGATCGCAAGGCCCGGCCCCGGAAACGGCTGGCGGTCGATGATATCGTCCGGCATTTTCATCTCGCGGCCGATTGCGCGCACTTCATCTTTGAATAATTCCCTGAGCGGCTCCACGAGCTTGAGTTTCATCTTTTCCGGCAGGCCGCCGACGTTATGATGGGATTTGATGATGGCCGAAGGCCCCTTGAACGAAACACTTTCGATCACATCGGGATAGAGCGTGCCCTGGACCAGGAACTCGGCCCCGCCCAACGCATGGGCCTCGCGCTCGAACACGTCAATGAAGGTATTGCCGATGATCTTGCGCTTTTTTTCGGGGTCCTCGACGCCTTTAAACTTGTCCAGAAACTCCTGCGAGGCATCGACATACTTGAGGTTCAAGCCCATGTCCTTGAACGAGTGCTGGACTTTCTCGGCCTCGTCCTTTCTCAAGACACCGTTGTTCACAAAGATACACGTGAGCTGCTTGCCGATCGCTTTGTGGACCAGCACCGCGGCAACGGATGAATCCACTCCCCCGGAGAGTCCGCACACCGCCTGTTTGTTGCCCACGGTTTTCCGGATCTCGGCAACAGAATAATCCACGAAGGAGGCCATGGTCCATGACGGGCTGCAACCGCAGATGCCGTACACGAAGTTTCGCAGGATCTGGACGCCCTGCGGCGTATGCACGACTTCCGGGTGGAACTGCACGCCGAAGAATTTACCCTGAGTATCCATCATGGCGGCAGTCGGGGAATTATCCGTATGCGCGATGGCGGTAAAGCCCGTCGGCATCTTCTCGATCCGGTCACCGTGGCTCATCCAGACAACGGTCTTGCAAGCTCCTTCGCCGATCCCGGCAAAAAGCTTCTCGCCCTTATGCACATTGAGCTCGGCCCTGCCGAATTCCCGTTTTTGCGATTTTGCTACTGCACCGCCCAGGACATGGGTCAACAGCTGCATGCCGTAGCAGATACCGAGAACCGGCACGCCGAGTTCGAGGTGCGCCTTGTCGATAAGGGGCGCGCCCGCGTCGTACACGCTCGATGGGCCCCCGGAAAGGATAAGACCCTTGGGCCGGAAGGCTTTGACCTTTTCAAGCCCCGCATTATAAGGAAAAATTTCGCAGTAGACCTTGGCCTCGCGCACGCGGCGGGCGATAAGCTGGGTATACTGGGACCCGAAATCGAGGATCAATATTCGTTCACTGTGGATGTCGGACACGGGAGACCCCTTTCACGCCGGAAAATGATGGGTGATATTACCCCAGGATGAGGACTCGTGTCAATCTGAGAGTGACGAACCGCCCACATTTCCCGGAAGCAGAACGCGCGGGAGTGGCTTCGGTAGGGACCGGGAAAAGTCCTGCTGGAAAAAAAACCCCTCGGATTTCTCCGAGGGGGCAAAAAAAGGGGAAGAACGATGAAGCCATAAACGCGGTCAACGGGAGGCTGTTTGCATATTTTCTAATCGCTTGAGCAGCAATATGGAGAGCTCGTAGCGAGGACCTTCCTCGAGCCTTACTTGCCTGTAGAAATCGCACTTTTCGCAGTTATGGTACTTTGAGGCGAACGTGCCCTGTTCCTGCCCGCCGCAGAGCGTGCCGGCGATGACCCAGCAGGCCCTGCCCGCCCGCATGCCGCCGTGGACGCCGTGGAGCCGTGTTTCCTGGATAACGGGACACTCCCCACCCGAAGCCGGGCGCCCGCATTTTTTTACTTCCCAACAGTTTAGCTTTTTCATGTGTACAGTTCCTCAGTGATGAGCGTCGTTTGTTCAGGATCAATGCGCCGGGTTGGCGTGTTTGTATTTGTTAGGCAGATTTTATTAAAATAGGGATGCTCTGTCAATCACCCGAGGGGGGTATTTATCGGGTACTCTATTCGGCTGCGGTCGGCAGAGACAAGTACATGCCGAAATTCGGGGAAATGAAGCGCGGGAGCAAGGAGCATGGAGCGAACTGAAAATGGCGTTGCACACTTGCGGCATGGTTGCTGCTGCCGAGGCGACATAAAAACTCGACCTTGACAACGCGCTCATTGAGCGTCTATTATAACGCCATGAGCCTGCCGCTCTATCAAACACTGCGGGATGCGGCGCGAAACGTCGCACGCACGCTTCCGAAGCCGGCCTTTTATGAACAGTATGAAGCGTTCATCAGGCAGGCAGATGAAACGCTGGCGGCCGATGACACCATCCGGCGCTGCAGGGCCTTTCTCGACGAGTCCCTGCTCGAGTGCGCCCACGGCCTCTTTCACTGCGAGGCGGTGGCGCGGGACGCGGGCGCCATCGTTCTCATCGAAGCGCAGGAGCGGGAGATTGCCTCCCGGGAGATCGGACCGTTGTCCGCCCTGGCAGTGATCGCCGGGCTGCTCCACGATATCAAGCGGAAGGAGCACGACCACGCGATCCGCGGCGGCATCGAGGCGGAAAAGATTTTGGCGGGTCTCGGCATGGGCCTAAGGGAACGGCAATACATCGCCGACGCCATCAGGAACCACGAGGCGTTTCAGGAAACGTTCGACCGGGACGACGTGCCCGGCAGGCTCGTGAGCGATGCATTGTATGACGCGGATAAATTCAGGTGGGGTCCGGAGAATTTTACGACCACGCTCTGGATCATGGTGGAAGCGCACAACACGGCCCCGGAAACCCTTTACCGGGTGTTCCGAGAAAAAATGAAAGGCATCGAACGAATCAAGGAAACCTTCCGGACGCCGACCGGCAAGCGGTTCGGCCCGGAGTTCATCGACCAGGGGCTCGCAATCGGGAATGCAATCTATAAAGAAATGACTGCGCTGCTCCAGCACAGCGATTAGAGTGGTGTTCTTCTGTCTTCTGTCTTCTGTCTTCTGACTACTCCTCCTTATTCCCGTATACCCTTTTCATCACCGCATCAGACTGCTCTTTCCGGGCTGCCAGCACGCCTTCCTTGAACTTGAGCGTCTCCTCGGCGAACATGGCGGATCTGAGCCATTCGTATGCAAGCTTCAGGAGTTCGGTGTCATCAGTTCGCAGTTTTTCGATCCGTTCAGCAGGGATGTCGTATGTTTCGAGAAAGCTGCTTTCAAACACAAACGCGCGGAAATAATCCGTATCCGTGCTTACCATGAAAAACATCTTGTTTTTAATGTCCGGAAATTGCTTCTCTCCGAAGGATTTTTTCTTGATCAGAAGGTCCATCCAACCGCGGTTCATATCGTCGTACAGGTCCGCCTCCTGGTCCTTCCGCCACTCTGCAATGGTCCATTCCTTGTCCTCGTCAAAGCCTTTGCAATGGTCTTCTTTTGTCATGAAATAGAACTCGTCCTTGCCGCCTTCAGACTCCTTGTTTCTGAGTGTGGCCATGCCCACGGGATAGTAGCGGCAGATGTTCGGCCGGTCCTCATAGACGGTACAGCCGTCGGGCATCAGGAAGGGGCAGCTTTTTTTATCGTCCTTCAGCATTTTAAGCGTAATAACCGGGAGCAGGGTCTTTGCAAGCATCTCGATCTCGCAATGGGTATTGATAAACTCCTCGGCGGTCATGTTGAGCCGTTTCCTGAGCCGCAAAAGGTCGTACGGCGGCAGCACGATGTTGATGTTGCTGCAGCAGGCGGTAAAACACGAAACTCCTTTGTGGCAGCTGAACTTGAACCTGCTGTCCCCCGTGAGCTTTACCGGCACAATCTTGTCGTTTTTGCTTTTTTTAAGCGGTTCAACAGCGATATCTTCAGCCACCATTTTTTTCTTCTTGTTTTTCATCGACAATTCCTTCCACGCAGGCTAAAGCCTGCGGCTCTCTGTTTTCTATTTCATCCATTCTTGAATCTCGTTGTGCTGTTTTATGAAAAGCTCGACACCTTCGTGGTCCGGCCCCAGTATGTCCTTGAACCGGTCAAGCGCTTCATAAAACATCATTTCCCGCACGCCGCTGATCAGATTGTCGGCATAGGATACGATCTTTTCCTCCGGTGCGAGCGGAAGGTAGTCTTTTTTCAGAAGCCCGAGTTTCACCGCCTCGGTCGCGCTGATACCTGCACCGACGTGCCTCTCGATGATACTGAGCACGGCCTCGGAGAAGCCCAACGTCCTGCCGATCTCGACGCCCGCAACGGCATGCCCGATCCCGTGCGTGCGGGATCTGCCGATATCGTGAAACAGGGCGCCCCGGCGCACAAGCTCTCTATCAACGGCAACTTTGACACGGTCTGCGATGGAGAGCGCGAGTGTGGACACCCTGAGGCAATGAGCGACAACGTCAGAAGAGCAGCCGGCCTTTACCAATACTTCCCAGTCTTTCATAACCCGTTGAATAATACCACTTTACGTTCAAATTACAAGTCAGAATCCGGAATGGCTTTGATAAAAAAAGGCTGCCCCGGTGAAGGGGCAGCCTTGCGGGAAACGAATGTGAAGTGCTTATTTTATCAACGGCACGATGAGCAGGGCCACGATGTTGATGACCTTGATCATCGGGTTGATGGCCGGACCAGCGGTGTCCTTGTAAGGATCGCCGACCGTATCGCCCGTTACCGAGGCCTTGTGTCCGTCGCTGCCCTTCTTATGCACGACGCCTTTGCTGTCCGTGACGCCGTCTTCGAAGGACTTCTTGGCATTGTCCCATGCGCCGCCGCCGGAGGTCATGGCGATGGCCTGGAACAGGCCGGT
>JBGPHF010000142.1:0-5475 GCA_041484215.1 Nitrospirota bacterium | reverse complement strand
GTTTCAGATTCGCCTCGCCGAGGTCGGCGAAGCGCGGCGCGACCAGCGCGATCATGACACCCAGGATGGCGATGACCACCGCAAGCTCGATGAGGGTGAAGCCATCGTCCCTATGCCTTCCTTGACCCTGAACCCCGTACCCTGGACCCATGTTTATTACATCTTCCAGCTTTCGATGTCCGCGTTGTTCCCTTCGCCGCCCGGCTCGTTGTCCGCGCCATAGGAAATGATGTCATACTCTCTGTTTTCGTTGCCCGGCGAGAGGTAAATGAAATCCTTGCCCCAGGGGTCCTTGGGAATGCGCGCAGGCTTGAGGTACCCGCCCTCGCGCCACTTGTTAGGTATGCGGCCTGCCTCCGGCTTATGGATTAAGGCGTCGAGTCCCTGGTCGGTCGCCGGGTAGAAACCGTTATCGAGTTTGAACGCGTCCAGCGCGTCCTCAAGCGACCGGATCTGCACCTTTGTCGCCTCGAATTTTGCCTTTTCCTCTTGTCCGAGGATCCGCGGCAATACGAGGCCCGCTAGCAGGCCCAGGATGATGACCACAACCATGATCTCGATGAGGGTAAAGCCTTTTTGATTTTTTCTTTTCATATAACTAATACTCCTTTGCGCTAATATCTCGCTCAGCAACCGGTGCTTTTCTTCCTGTTTACTGTTTACTTCTTACTTCTCACGGTTCCCTTACCGCACTCCCGTGCTCATCTGGAGGATGGGCAGCAGGATGGCAACGACGATGAAACCGACAATCAGCCCCATGACCAGAATAATCACCGGTTCGAGCAGCGACATGAGCGCCGTGATGCGGGTCTCGACGGTCCGGTCAAAGGAGTCGGATATCTTGAGCAGCATCTTTTCGAGCTCGCCGCTTTTCTCGCCCACCGCGACCATCTGGACCACCACCGGCGGGAACAGGCCGCTCCGTCTGAGCGGGTCCGCGATCGGCTCGCCTTCCCGGACGTTCTCGCGCGCTTTCTGTATTGCGTCCGCCAGTACGGTGTTCCCGACGACGCTCCGCACGATATCGAGCGCTGTCAGCGTCGGCACCCCGCTTTGGAGCAGCGTCCCCAGGGTCCGGGTAAAGCGCGAAATGGCGATCATTCTGATGAGGCTCCCGAAGACCGGCAATCGCAACATCCGCGCGTCGAGCCAGGCCTTGCCCAGGGGCGTCGAAAAATGCCGGCGGAGGTAATAAGCCGCGCCGCCGAGAACGATCAGGATGACCCACCAGAGGGTTGAAAAAAAATTGACCACCCACAGCAGCGCAAGCGTGATGAACGGGAGCTGCTGCCTCATGTCCTCGAACATGCCCACGACCCGGGGCATGACGAAGGCGAACAGAAAGAACAGCACCCCCACGCCGATCACGGTCATAAGCGCCGGGTACGCAAGGGCCGCGGCGAAACGGCCGCGAAAACGGACCTGTTCATCGAGAAAATCCGCCAACCGGTCGAGCGCGAGCTCCAGAGCGCCGCTTGCCTCGCCCGCCGAAACCATATTCATGTAAAGCTGCGAAAAAACCTTCGGGTTCGCTTTGAGCGCGTCGGCCAGAGAGGCGCCTTCGCGCACCGAGTCGCGTACCGAAGAGAGAGCGGATTTGAGACCCGGGGCCTCTTCCTGTTCCACGAGCACCGTGAGCGAATCCATGAGCGGCAGCCCCGAGGAGAGCAGAGTCGCGAGCTGGCGCGTCGCGTTCGCCAGGTCCCCGAGCCGCACGCGTCCGGACCCGAACCTGATTTCGCGCCGACCGGCAGCGCGCACCGAGCTGCCCTCGCGGATTTCGAGAACAACGATCCCGTCTTTCCTGAGCTTGGCGCGGACAGCTTTTAGGCCCTCGCCGTCCTGGACGCCGGAAACCTGCTTGCCCAGGCTGGTAACGCCTTTGTATTCGTAGACTGGCATTGGTTAATACAAGCTCCAAACTCTAATTTCTAAATTCTAAATTTGGGATTTCGATATTGTTTAGAGTTTCATGCTTGGGCTTTCGTGCTTGTATCTATGCTTCTTTCTGCGTCACGCGCACGACCTCTTCGACGGTGGTGATGCCCTGGAGTATCTTTTCCGCCCCGTCCTGGCGGAGCGTGCGCATGCCCTTGGCCACCGCGGCGGTCTTGACCGTCGAGGCGTCGGCGTTTTTCATGATGAGCTGGCGGAGCTCGTCGTCCACCAGAAGCAGTTCGTAAATCGCCTTGCGGCCGAGGTAGCCGGTCTGGAAACAGGCCTCGCAACCTTTTGCCCGGTACACCGTCGCTCCCGCCTCCGCGGTCCTCGTCTCGAGTTCAGCGATCTCGGCGGGTGTGATCGAATAAGGCTCGCGGCATTCCTTGCAGAGCACGCGAACGAGCCGCTGCGCCAGGATCGCCATCACGGACGAGGAAATCAAAAAGGGCTCGATCTTCATATCGATAAGCCGCGTCACGGCGCCTGCCGCGTCGTTCGTGTGAAGCGTGGAGAACACGAGGTGGCCGGTCAAGGCCGCCTGGATCGCGATCTCGGCGGTCTCGGAGTCCCGGATCTCGCCCACGAGGATCACGTCCGGGTCCTGCCGGAGCACGGACCGGAGCCCCGCCGCAAAAGTAAGGTTGATCTTTGCGTTCACCTGGATCTGTCCGATTCCTTTGAGCTGGTACTCGATCGGGTCTTCGATCGTGATGATGTTCTGGTCCGGGGAGTTGATTTTCGAAAGCGACGCGTAGAGTGTCGTGGTCTTGCCGCTGCCTGTCGGGCCCGTCACGAGGATGATCCCGTGCGGCCGGGTGATAAGCTCGTTGAATCGGACGAGATTGTCTCCGGAAAATCCGATTTCCTCGAGCGGCAGGAGCGCGCTTTCCCGGTAGAGGAGCCGGAGCACGATGCGTTCGCCGAAGGCCGTGGGCACGATCGAGACGCGGATGTCCACGTCCTTGCCGCCGATCTTGACGCGCATGCCCCCGTCCTGCGGGAGCCGCTTCTCGGCGATGTTCAAATCCGACATGATCTTGACGCGCGAGGCGATGGAGGCCTGAAACCGTTTCTGGATCGTGAGTATGTTGTAGAGAATGCCGTCGATGCGGAACCGGGCGACCACGTCCTTCTCAAAAGGCTCGATATGGATGTCGCTCGCACGCTCGCGGATGGCCTGCGAAAGGAGGGAATTCACGAGCCTGATGATCGGCGCGTCGTCAGTGGCTTCCAAAAGGTCCGTGGGCTCATCGAGTTCCGCGGCGAGAAAGGAGAGGTCCTCTTCTTCCATTTCCTGGACCGTGTCCTCGGCCTTGTTCATGTCCTCGCTATGAAGACGGTTGACGGCGTCGAGGATCTTTTCCGCGGGGGCAAGGGTGAGTGACACGTCCGCGCCGAAGAGTATCCGCAGATCGTCGACGGTATTCAGCAGGAGAGGCTCGGACGTGGCCGCGATAACGGCGCCGTTCTCCCGGCGGAGCGGCAGCACCACCGCTTTTTTCGCGTAGGTGATCGGGAGCTTGAGCGCCAGTTCCCGGTCGAGGTCGCTGAAATCAGCCGCAAGGGGAAGGCCGAGCTGCGCGCCGAGCGCTTTGAGTACGTCGTCCTCGGTCATGAAGTTGAGCCTGACCAGGAGCGTACCGATCCGGCCGCCCCGTTTTTTCTGGAGTTCGAGCGCTTTTTTGAGCCGCTCCGGGGAAAGCCCTGACTCGACGAGTATTTCGCCGATCAGGCGTCTCACCGCGCGCCCTCCGCGGGAACGGTCTCCGTTGGCGCCGACGTGAGAGTCGGGGCGCTGATTGTCGGCATAGCCTGTTGAGTAGGCGCGGCAACGGGAGTAACAGCTGTCCCGGAAGCTCCCTGAGGAGCGCTGCCCGCCGGTGCGCTCACGAGAGAGGTCGCGCCCTTCAATTCGATGGCGCCGGTCTTTTGATCGGATTTCTGCTGTGCCGGGGCGGGCGGCAGGACAGGCTCGATGCCTTTTTTCTCGATGCGGTATTCTTTGCGGAATTCATCCAGGGCCTCGCCCTTTTTCCTGGTAATGTCTTCGGCCTCTGACTCGCCTTTGATGATGTAGGGAGTAATGAAGATCATGAGGTTCGTTTTTTCCACTTTGCTCGTCTTGAACTTGAACAACCAGCCGAGGATCGGGATATCGCCCAGGAAAGGCACCTTCGAGGTCGAGGTGGTGACGTTATCACGGATGAGCCCGCCGATGACCATGGTCTGCCGGTCCTTGATCACCACGGTGGTTTCGGCGGAGCGTTTGCTCGTGCTGGGGCCCACGATGTTGGGATTCAGCCCCGGCGTGACCGTAATGTCCGATATTTCCTGTTTGATCTCCAGCCGCACACTGTCGTCCGAGGTGATCTGGGGGGTAATCTGGAGTTTTATGCCCACATCCCTGCGATCCACGGACGTAAGTATAGAGCTCCCGCCCGTGGCTGCATTCTGCGTCTGACCCGTGACGAAAGGCACGTTCTCGCCGACCATGATCTCGGCCTTCTGGTTGTCCGTGGTCAGGATATTCGGCGTCGAAAGCACGTTCACGTCGCCGTCGGTCTGAAGAGCGTGCAGGAGCGCCCCGACGTTCAAGAAAGTGGCGCCGTTATATTGAAAGGTACCCTTGATGGCGGCCACGTTCAGACCGTTGAGCGAAGCCAGGCCCGCAGGACCGCCCGCAACGACGTTGCCGATGTTGCCGAAATTCGTGCCTCCCAGGGGTGTGGTCGGCGAGCCGGGCCCTGACTGGATCTTTTGAGGCGCGTACAGGAACTCGAAACCCAGTTCCCGCTGCTTCGCCAGGCTCATCTCGATGATCGCCGCCTCGACGTACACCTGCCTGCGCCGGATATCGAGTTTCAGGATCACGTCCCTGATCGTCTCATAATCGGTCGGCGACGCGACAATGATGAGCGAATTGGTGGACTTGTCGGCCGTGACCGTAACCTGGCCCTCGAGGATCGTCGAGGGGCCCGTCTGGGCCGCCCCGCCCTGAGGCGGCACCGGAAGCCGTGCCACGAGCGCCGACATTATCTTGGCAAAGTCTTCGGCGTTCGCGTTCTTGAGATAATAGACGTTTATTTTGCCCTTGCCCTCGGGCGCGGGATTGTCGAGCGCCAGAATGAGGCTCTCGATTTTTTTGATGTTCTGCACGGAATCGGTGAAAATGAGCGAGTTCGTTGCCGGATACGCGATGAGCGAGCCGTCCTTCGTCACCAGGGGGGTGAGCGTGCGCACGATCTCGTTGGGATTAACGTACGTAACCCGGATGAGTTTCGTGACGAACCCCTCACCCTTGTACTTATCGTCCCTGTACACCTTGAGCCCGCTCTGCCGGGCCGTGGCTGACTGGATGATCCGGATGACCTTGCCGTCTTCGATGGCGGTAAAACCCTTGATTTCCAGCGCGGAAAGAAATACTTGGTAGGCCTCGTCCGGTGTGATCTTCGTCGGGGTCATGAGCGTAACCTTGCCCGTCACGCGTTCGTCGAGGATAAAGTTCCTGCGCGTCAATTCGCTCATCACCTTGAT
>JBGPHF010000141.1:0-5486 GCA_041484215.1 Nitrospirota bacterium | reverse complement strand
GTCTCCGTTCCGCACGATCGCGATCGGCCCGCCCTCCGCAGCCTCGGGCGAGATGTGGCCTATGCACGGCCCGCGCGTGCCGCCCGAGAACCTTCCGTCCGTCAGCAGTACGACCGACTCTCCCAGCCCCATGCCGGAGATGGCGGAGGTGGGAGAGAGCATCTCACGCATGCCCGGCCCGCCTTTGGGCCCTTCATACCGGATCACGATCACCTGCCCCGGCTTGATCTTTTTCCCGAGAATGGCCTTCATCGACTCTTCTTCAGAATCGAACACAACGGCCGTGCCCTCGAACTTTTTCATGGCGTCGCTCACCGCCGTCTGTTTCACCACGCAGCCGTCCGGCGCAAGGTTGCCCTTGAGCACCGCGATCCCGCCCTCTTTGTGGTAGGCAGCGGCCAGGGTCCGGATGACGTCATCGTTCCCGACCTTGCCTGCTTTTGCGTTCTCAATGATCGATCCGCCGCTCACGGTGCGTGAAGGTTTGAGCACCTTGATGAACCGGGACAAAACCCCCGGAATGCCGCCTGCGGCATCCAGATCCTCCATATAGGTGGGACCGCCGGGCAGCATGTTGCACAGGTGCGGCGTGGTGCGGCTGATCTTGTCGAAGGTCTCGATCGACAGCTCGATGCCCGCCTCGTGAGCGATCGCCGGGATATGGAGCGTGGTATTCGTCGAGCCGCCGAGAGCCATGTCGATTCGAATGGCGTTCTCGAAAGCGTTCTTCGTCATGATTTTCCGCGGCGTAAGATTTTCTTTCACGAGACCGACGATGCGCTTGCCGCTCTCGAAGGCGATCCGCCGCTTCTCGCCCGATACCGCGAGCGCCGTGGCGCATCCCGGCAGGCTCATGCCGAGCGACTCCGTGACGCAGGCCATGGTGTTCGCCGTGTACATGCCCTGGCACGAACCGGGGCCGGGGCAGGCGCAGACTTCGAGCTCGGCAAGATCAAGCTCGGACATCTCGCCCTTGCGGACCTTGCCCACGGCCTCGAACGCGCTGATGAGGTTCACGCGGCCGCCGCGATACTTCCCGGAATACATGGCACCCGCGGTAACCACGATCGTCGGGATATCGAGCCGGGCCGCGGCCATGAGCATGCCCGGCGTAATTTTGTCGCAGTTGGTCAAGAGCACCAGCCCGTCAAAGGCGTGGGCCATGGCCACGGACTCCACCATGTCCGCGATCAGCTCCCGGGACGCGAGCGAATAGTGCATGCCCAGGTGGCCCATGGCGATGCCGTCGCAGATGCCCGGCACCCCGAAGAAGAGGGGCCAGCCGCCGCCGGCGTGCACGCCCTTCTCGATGAAGCGCTCCAGATCGCGCATGCCGATGTGGCCGGGAATGAGGTCGTTCCAGCTCGTGGCAACGCCGATCATGGGCTTTTCGAGTTCGCCCCGGGTGATGCCCGTGGCAAACAAAAGAGACCTGTGAGGCGCGCGCTCCAGGCCTTTTTTAATCCGGTCACTTCTCAAAGAAACGCTCCTGTCGTAATCGAAAAGCGGGTAAGTTTACGGCGTTTACTCCCTGACAAAAAACCCGCGGGCAAATCCAGACAAATGAGGCGTACCAGATAGTACGCCGCAAAAGTCCGCTCAATGCAGCAGAGGGGCTTAATGAACAGCCGTTAATTGTTATTTTTAACATACATACGGGAAGTTAGTCAATAAAAAAATCCCCCTTTTGTCCTGCTTGAAAGAGGGATTCACGCGGATCGGCTGAAGGAAAAAACACAAAAGGCAGGGTTTTCCCCCGCCTTCCTTCTTCTCAGGCCTGGCCTACGTGCGAGTGCCTGATAATCGTCATCATCTTGTCTTTCGCGGCCAGTTTCAGTTTTTGGAGCCGCTTCCGTTCCATTTCCTCCTCAGGGGTGAGATACCGGTGAGTTTCGAATGCCGCCAGTGTGCTCTCCAGCTTGTCGTGTTCCTGCTCCCACTTCTGAAACTCCTGATTCTCATCCCTGAGCCTTGCTACGAGTGATTCGTCTCTTACCTCCGTGTTCATAGCTCATCCCTCCTTTAGGGTTAACGGTCTATGAGAAGGCGACACAATGCAACCGCAATTGAGTAAACGGTATCACAATTCCCCATAAAAGGCAAGAAAAACCATCCGGCAAAAAACCTCTCTTTTAAAGGGATTTGACGATATTTTCGAATACTCCCTGCTCCAGGGTCATCACCACGGCGTCCTCGACGGGAGCTTCATAATAATCGCGCCTGATGAAGCTGCCGGTAAAACCAAGGTCCTGGTAGAGCTTTTGCGCCGCCGTATTCGAGGCCCTGGCTTCGAGAAAGGCCCTGCGGGCGCCTTTGTAAAAGGCGCGTTTCAGGGCGGCAAGCACCAGCTCTCGCGCAATTCCCTGGCGCCGGTATTCCGAAGCAACCGCGAGGTTCAGGATATGCATCTCATTCTCGACGTACCAGAATATCACGTAGCCCCGTATCGTGCGCGCCGACGGAGCGGCCTCGCGCGCGACCAGGAGCGTCGAGACACCCGGGCTCCTGAACTCGGACAGAAAAAGGTTTCTCGACCAGGGCATGCCGAAAGACGCCTGCTCGATGGCCATGACCTGATCGAGGTCCGTTTTCTGCATGGGCTCTATCGCGATGTCTGCCTTTTTTCCCACGCCACCTCCGCCTCCGGCCTGCGAATATAGAGCGGCGCCAGCCCGTCGGGCTCGGCCTGTTTGCCACTTTTAATAAGCGCAAGCCCGAGCTCGGCCACGCCCGCGGCAGAGGGAAGGACAGCCGTGAGCGGAGCGAAAAGCGCACGTCCTCCGAGCTGCTGTTCGAGCTCCCGGCGATAGAGCACCGAAGCCTCGCCGGTGAAGATCGTCGGACCCGACAGCTTAGCGGCAAGCTCGCCGAGCGGGACCGCTGCCTCTTGCATCACCTGCACCGGTACCGCGCCCTCGAACCGGTAGAGCGCCGCATACACCTCGTTTTTTCGCGCATCGAGCAGAGGACAAACTGGATAGGACGCAAAGGGGAGGTTCCGGGCAAGGGCCTGGAGCGTGGGAACGGCGGCGACCGGTTTGCCCGTGGCGAGGGCGAGGCCTTTGACCGTGGCGAGGCCGATACGCAGGCCAGTGAACGAACCCGGGCCGATGGCAACGGCAAAACCGTCCAGGTCCGCGATCACCAGCCCCGTGTCCGTAAGCACCCGGTCAACAGTGGACATCAACCGCTCGGAGTGCGTAACTTCGATGTTCAGGCTGTACTGGGCGACAACGCCGCTTTCCGATACCACGGCCACGCTGCCGGTCTTGGTCGAGGTTTCGATGCCGAGAATGTACATGCGCCTACCTTTACACGGTCATTACATTCCGCAATGCTTCGTCAATCCCACTCCAGAAAAAACCCGTTCGTCCGCTTCATCCGCTCGGCAAGTTTTTCAGCAGTCCCGGGACCGTGGGCGCGCACATCGGGGGCGAAGGCAATCACGTTTCTGGCGAAGGAGACCATGTCCTTCGGTTGTTTGACGAACCTTGCCTCAAGCCAGTCCGGTCCCGCGCCGGTCACCACAAAAGATCCCTGCGTCTGGCGGGACTTCAGCCACGCTACGATCGCCTTTGTTGTGAGCCGGTAATTGAGGGCCTCGGTCCCCTGGATGTTCAAAATGTCGTAGGAGTTGTTTCCCTTCACGACCGTGACGATGTCGGGCAGTTCGCCGTAACTCTTGCGGCTCCTGAAGATCAGGAAACCCCGAACACGGAGCCCGGATTGGAACGAGGTTATGAGGTCTTCGGCCTTTTTGGTGCGGACGCTGAAACCCGCGAGCTTCTCTTTTTCAAAGCCCTTTTCACCCTTCAGGTTCTCCGAGGGAACGACCGTGGTCACGAAGAACGGCTCCGCCTCCGAGCCCGCGGACTTTTCCACTTTTTCGATCACGTCAAGAGGAAAACCGAGCAGCCTGCGCTGGTCCTGCGTGAGCACGGGATGCCGGGATTTCACCACGGCCGTCGGTTGTTGCTGAGGCTTCTCCGGCTCAGCAGGCTTCTGGGATGAGCAAGCCGCAAGCGCCGCGCAGAGGAGTAAGGCAGGCAGCCGGTATTTACCATCCGTAACGAACATCGAAATGCGTGAACTCTCCTGCATACGGCTCCCAGGCGAGCTCCACCTCCGTCACCCGCGCGCCCGGCGGCCCTTTATAGCACCAGCCCACGAGCTCTTCTACTTTTTTATTCTCTCCCTCGAACAGCGCCTCGACGCTCCCATCGGAGAGGTTTCTGACCCACCCTCTCACACCAAGCCGAAGCGCGGTTTCCCTAGTGCTCGCGCGAAAATAAACGCCCTGCACCAGACCGTGGATGATCACATGGGCGCGAAGCTTTTCCATTAACAAACTCCGCTTAGTTTTTCCGCTTTATTCCCCGTCCTCCGGCCCTGGTATCGAGCGCTGTTCGCGCCCTTTTTTTTGAGTCGTCCCTGTTGAATCCCGACCCGCTCCCCGGCCGCGGTTTTCTTCGTCCGTCCGATTTCCACGTTGCTTCCCCGGGTTTCGTCCTCGGCCTGGCCGTGCTTACCGCCCGATCTCCGGAACTCGGCCTGCTGTACCTCGTATCCGTTCGCGGGCTAAAACCCGCTCTCGCCGCCGGAGCCTTGCTTCGGGAGAAGCCGCTCCCAGCACCGGGTCCGGCCGCCTGATTTTTTCTCCGACCGTCTCTCGTATCGTGCATGGTCCCGGTGCGCGTTCCGCCGGAAACAACGCGGCGTTCACCGCTTTTCACTCCCCGGTATTCAGGTCGTCTACTTGCTCCGGAACTCGGCCTGTTATACCTCGTGTCCGTTCGCGGGCTAAAGCCTGGTCTCGTCCCCGGCGCCTTGCTCCGCGAGAAGCCGCTCCCTGTTCTGGAATCCGGCCGCGGTTTCCTCGGCGCTTCCGCTTTCCACGTGGAGCCCTCGGGGCTTGTCCTCCGTCTGGCCGTGCTTGCCGCAGTGTCTCCGGAACTCGGCCTGCTGTACCTCGTGTCCGTTCGTGGGCTAAAACCCGCTCTCGCCGCCGGAGCTTTGCTTCGCGAGAAGCCGCTCCCAGCGCCGGGTCCGGCCGCCTGATTTTTTCTCCGACCGTCTCTCGTATCGTGCATGGTCCCGGTGCGCGGACCGCCGGCGCCGACGCGGCGTTCACCGCTCTTCGCTCCCCGGTATTCAACCCGGCGTGCCGCGGCAACAGGACGGCCCGGGACCGCGGCTGCCCGAGGTTCCGGCCTTTTCGCCTTGTCCTCCGGCTTATACACTCTTACCGTTTGACCTGTCTCGTCCGTTTTCCCGGCGGTCTCCTTGAGGGCATTGACCTCTTCACTCGTCAGGTGGCGGAACCTTCCTTCGGGGAGATCGCCGAGCGTGAGCCCGCCGGTTTTGATCCTCTTGAGCTTGATCACCGAGCGGCCCACGTGGTCGAACATGCGCCGAACCTGTCGTTTTTTCCCTTCGTGGATCGTGATCTCCACCCAGGAGTTTGCTTCTTCCTTCCGGATCTTTTT
>JBGPHF010000140.1:0-5488 GCA_041484215.1 Nitrospirota bacterium | reverse complement strand
CTCAGGACCTGTTCACCAAAGGGGTCCGGGAGCTCGTTTTTCAGAACGGCCTGAACAGGGTGGAATTACTGGATCTTCTGCAGGCGCTGGCCTTGACCTCGGAAGAGATGGCAATGAAAAGCGGCATCTCCTCTATTCTCTGGGAAAGGGGCGCGGCGCACATCAAAGTTACGGAAGCGGGCCTCGACGAGATTATTACCGCGCAAGCGCCGCCGGAGAAGCGGCCGTTGGTTCGCGGCGGAGAAACGGCGCAGGAAGAGCAGTCCATCGCGGGACGAAGCCTGCTGCTCGGCGACCTGACGACCGATCCCGCGGGTTTCGGGGCGAGAATGCTCGACCTTGCCGGGCAGAGCCGGCTTGCAACGGAAACCATAGAAGACCGTCTCCTGTCGCTGTACCAGGAGACCGGGCGTAAGATCGACCGTGAGAACCCTGAACAGCGTGAAGTCCTGTTCACGGCCCTGGCGCAGTCCGCGCTCGCCCTCGAAACTCCTCATCGCGAACGTTTTATCGGCGGCAGACTGTACGGCGACTTGGATGCGGAAACCGCGAACGAGCAAAAAGCGGAACTGGAAGAGCATCTACCGAGCGAGTTTCATGAAATATTGACCGGGCGATTTTCCCAGGCCTGGACCGCCCCGCAGGTCGCTACGCTGCTGAAAAAATCTTCGGCAAAAACCACCGCTCCTTCGCCGCCCCCGCGCAGGACCCTTGAAATCGTGCCGGTCCCCGAGGACCTGTCCGTCCTCGTAGCGGATTTGGCCGAGTATACTCCCGATGAACTGGAAGCGCTCAAGAACCTGAACCAGGCGGGCATGGAGTCGGACATTCTCGAAGCGGCGTTGCGGACACTCATTTTTCTTCTTCCGCTGGTGAAAAATCCCTTGCGCCCCGCGCCCGATGAAAAGGAAATAAACCTTTTTTCCGGAGTCGTCCGCCAGCTCGAGGACCTGCTGAGCTACCTGCTCAGGAAAAAGGATTACGCTCTTGCTTCACTCGGCGTCCGTGCGCTCCGCGTGTCCGTGCATCCCGCGTTCGAGCCTCGCTTGGCCGAGGCCGTCAAAAAAACCGCGTCCAAGTCTTCCATCACGGCGTCGATCACCGACTTGCGGACATTCGCCAGGGAATCACCTGAATACCATTCGGCCTATGCCTATTTAACCACGCTTGAACGCGAGGCAACCGAAGTGCTTCTGGAGCTTCTCGCCGAGGAAACCAGCCGGCCGGCCAGGGAGTTTTTTCTCGAAATGCTGAAAGACCTGGGAAAAAACCAGATCATGCTTATGGGCGAGCGCCTGACCGACGAGCGATGGTACTTTGTTCGCAATATCGTGAGCATCCTGGCGGAAACGAAGACCGACCACGCGCTTCAGTTTCTGCAAAAAGTGGCCGACCATAAAAATATGCGAATACGGCAAGAGGTAGTGAAAGGGCTGAGCTCCATCGGGGGGAAAAAAGCCGCCGGCCTGCTGACAAAATTTCTCAAGGACCAGGAGACGGAAGTTCAACTCATGGCGGTCCGGGGGTTGGCGGAAATGGAGGGCGCCGGGCGCGAGGAGGCGAAAGCGCTGACGGCGTTTCTGGAAGAGCGGAAGCTCAATGCGAAGGAGCAGGAGGCGACCGTCGAGGCGATCAAAGCCCTGGCGAAAATCGGCGGCCCCGAGGCGTCGGAATTTCTGAAGCGCTATATACGTGTGCGCTGGTGGCGGTCCCGGAAGCTGCAGGCGCCGCGCCGCGTCGCGGCCCTGCGGGCCATCGAGGAAATCGGAAAGAGAGAGGGCCATGGCGGAAGAGCGCTCGGATAGCCGCGGAGAAGCGGGGCACTCCTTTTTCGCAAAACAACGCCAGATCGGCTCGGCCAGGGCCGCGTTCCAGCAGCTCGCCGCCGTCCTGAAGAACGCAACGATCTACCCGGAGGCGCACCCCTCGCTGCGCGGCTCGGCCAACAAGTTTCTGGCTACCCTTGCCGACCTGCTGGTCGATCGTGAGGACGTGCCGTTTTATATCGTCGCGGGGGAGTTGTTTTTCGAGACCCAATCCGTGCCTATCGACCGGAGTCTTTCGCTGCTCATCGAGCAGTTCGTCAGCCGGGATGTGGGAGGAGTCGTCTTTAAGCCGGGGCTGACCCAAACGGAGCTCATTCGGTTCGCTTACCTGATGGGCAGGGAGGCGGCGTCCCTGGCCGCCCGGGGCGGCGCTGTGGACGTGGCCGGCGCGGAGGGAATCGTTCATATCGATCTTCATCGCGTCGCGCTCATCGATAAGAAGGTTGTGGGTGCGGTCAAGACAGGGAAGAAAAAGGCCGCGGAAATCTTCAAAGACGCCGTGAATGCGGTGAAAGACATGATCCATGCCGTGCACCTCGACAAAGCGGTCAATGCGCGCAGGATGAACACCGTCGTTCAGACCATGGTGGACAATATTCTGGAAAATCGCGATGCGTTCATGGGGCTGACCAGCATCAGGATGTACGATGAATATACCTTTGCCCACTCGGTCAATACGTCTATCATGGCAGTCGCCCTGGGTACCTTTCTGTCCTTCGATAAGCCGCAGCTTGCCGCGCTCGGCATGGCGGCGATGCTGCACGACATCGGCAAGGTGGCCCTTCCACTCGACATCATCAACAAACCGGACAAACTCACGGATGAAGAATGGGAAGTCGTCAAACGGCATCCCATCGAGGGGGCGCTCATCCTTGCCGATATAACGGGGATAACGAAGCTCGCCATGGTGGCGGCTTTCGAGCATCATCAACACGGCGATACGCGGGGTTATCCGCGCATCGACGACATGCTCCAGCAGCATCCCTTTACCCAGATCGTTGCCTTGTGCGACGCCTACGATGCGATCACGGCTGCACGCGTGTACTACAGCGTGCAGATACCGCCAGACCAGGCGGTGCGCATCCTGCTCAAAAAACGCGGAACTACCTTCGACCCCACGCTCGTGAAAATATTCGTCAATATGATTGGGGTCTTTCCGGTCGGCACGGTCCTGAAGCTGGACACCGGCGAGATCGGGCTGGTAACGCACCAAAGCGGCGACCTCATGCGGCCGCGCGTATTGCTGTTGACCGCTTTCGACGGCTCGGAAAAAGAGCACGGCCGGGAGATCAGCCTCGTGGAGACCGAAGGCGGTCACTATAAGCACAGCGCCACAGGGACCATCGATCCCTACGCCGCGGGCATCGATATCAAACAGTACCTTGATTAGCGGATTTTTGTCGCTCCGATGAACTCTTTTCCGCCACCGTCGGACCCTCCAGGCGTAATTACAGAAAGTTCAATGCTTTCCGCCAGCCATACTGAAAGCGGCATAGTCGCGTTCTTGACAATATTCGGTGTTGAGCTATGATTAGAATCATCAGAGCGGAATGCCGCGTGAAATTCAAGGGTGGCGTCCATGGACCGTAAGTGGAAAGAGGAATTGTCGATCGGCATTGAGCCGATAGATTATCAGCATCGGGCCATCTTCCAGCGGATCAATGCGCTCCGTGAAGAATTGAGGGAGGGCGGGGGAAGGGAAACACTGTCACGGACCGTCGAATTATTGGAGTCGTATATCGATGCCCATCTTGACGTGGAAGAAATGGTCATGGAACGTATGAACGGCGACGAAGCGCGTATCCGGACGCTGAATGCCGAGCATGAACAGTTCATCGCTGAAATTACGGCCTTTAGGCGAAAACTCCGGGAGTGGGGGTCCCGGGACGATTTCACCCCCGACCTGGAGACAGAGATGGAACGTATGCTCTCAGGTTGGCTGGAAGAACACATCGGTAAGATAGATAAGACACTGAATGCGCGACCGCCGGAGGCCTAGCGGGCACGCGCCAGCGCGAAACTGAATTCCCGCCACTATGTGTATCTTCCCCGGGCTTCCCGCTCTTGACATCCAGCAAAGTAGCGTTATCCTTATAATAAAGGCGACAAAGAGTTCGGCGCTCCGCGAACCAAGAGGAGTTTTTCACCTGCTTTTTCAAGTTGCGCTGGAGAGGCTGACGAAAGAAGGTGGCTTATGGAAATGCACTGGAATCAGGATCTTGCAATAGGCATCGATTTGATCGACACGCAGCATGAGGAGATATTCCATCGGATCGACGAGCTCCGTTCCGCGATTCGTGCAGGCCGGGCCAGAGAAGCGCTGTTCAATACCGTCGCATTTCTGGAAGAATATATCGACGAGCATTTCAGTGTCGAAGAGCGGTATATGCGGCAATACGATTATCCGGGAATACTGGAGCATATAAAGGAGCATGAGCGGTTCAAGGAGGATTTCGAGGGTTTCAAAACGAGGCTTGCGGAACTGGAAGCAGCGGGAGAATTTACTTCGTTTTTGGAGATCGAGATGGAGCGGAAACTCTCGGCTTGGTTTGGAGAGCATATCACGACGATAGATAAAAAACTTGGCGTTTATCTGGCGGAGCGGATGCCGCGCGCCGGGGAGAGAGAGGCGGTCAGGACCCTCAAAACGTCGTGACAGTTGCTTTACCTTGACGAAAATAATAATTGAATTATCGGTGGGGGGAGTCTGAACAAGGGGCGGATTTTCCGAAAAGCTGCCCCCTGGCAATTGTTTTCCGCTCGTGAACGCATTATCCGCGTTTTTTCCGCGACACTTTCATCTTGACTATCAACTATCTCTGCGTAATAATCAAAAAAGGGAACACGGAACAGCGCTTCTGATGTCATTCTGCGCGGACGGGGCGGTAGGTGGGCCGCGCATTTGCAGGGTTGGGGGAAATAAGCTTCTATGGTCGGGGTAAAGGTCAATGCCGAGGTTTCACGCAAAAGGGGGAGTTTTTCGCGAGCTCTGTCGTTGAGCAGGAGCCTTTATGAAATGCTCTTGTCGGCGTCTGTTGATTATGCAAAGTGGGATTATGAAGTCTCCCTCAATATCATCAAAAACCGCAAGAAGCTGCTGATTCTGCTGCTGTTGTTGGTCCCGATCCTTGCCGTAACGTTCGCCAATGCGGGGAGTATGCTCGGAGGCAAACAGGCATACGCTCCAGCCGCCTATTCCACCACTATTTTTCTCGTCTCCATAGCCATCGGCATGACCGCCGGGCTCATCACGGGCTGCATCGGCGCGGGCGGAGGGTTTATCATCACCCCGGCGCTCATGGCCGTGGGGGTGAAGGGCATTCTCGCCGTGGGCACGGACATCTTCCACATCTTTGCCAAGGCCATCATGGGCGCCACCGTGCACAGCAAACTCGGGAACGTCTCGGTGAAGCTCGCCCTGGCCTTCCTTGCCGGATCGGCAGGCGGAACGTTCATCGGCGTCGCCATCAACAAAGGCCTCTATGAGAGAGACCCGCTTTTGAGCGAAGCCTTCATCAGCGCCGTATACGCGGTCCTGCTCGGTTTCCTCGGGGTTTACGGACTGTCTGACTACCTCAAGTCGAGGAAGGACCCCTTCGGCGACAACCCGCGCTGTGGGCCGGAAAGCGCCTCGGGCCTCATCGAAAAAGTGCAGAAAACCG
>JBGPHF010000139.1:0-5536 GCA_041484215.1 Nitrospirota bacterium | reverse complement strand
CTCTGCCTCGATTGCCACCCGGGCAGGAAGGCCCCGGCTGAGCACGTCATCGACGTTATTCCCTCCATGAGCACGGGAACGCTTCCTTTAACCGGCGGCAAGCTCGCCTGCACGACCTGCCACGACCCGCACGCGAACCGGTATGGGAAAATGCTGCGTGTACCCGCGAACAAGCTCTGCGTTGCCTGCCACAAAAAGTAAGCTGCGAGCGCGCCTATTTCTTCAGGTCCCTGACCAGTTGAAAGTTTTTGCTCCGCCTGATCGGCTCCTCGGGCATTTCCGGGTGCCAGGCATACAGCTGACGCCGACGCTCTTCGAGGAGTTCCTTGTCCTTCCCGAGAAACCCCGCCGCGGTCACGACCTTCTTGCCGAGCTTCCCCGCCCGCTCGAATACGTCATGAAGCACCTCTTTCCAGTTTTGGTCCCTGAGCACGTGATGATCGATGATGACCGTATGGACACTCGTCGTTTCGAGCAGAGCAACGATATTGACGATAGACGCGTGAAGGTTGTCGCGGCTGAACCCCTCGCCGACAAGGTAGGACAGCGGGCCATCGAGATAGAGAATCCCGGGGTTTTCCGCGCGGATGAAAGCCACGTGCTGCGGCAGGCTCGCGCCTTGGATGTCCGAGGTGTGGAGGAAACAGGATTCCCCTTCCCGGATCGAGACTTCCACGACGAAACCCACCTTCGGGGTCGGCCCGTGCGGCACGGCCGGAGAAAAGCGGATGGTCGTGCCGCCGAAGCGGAACTCGTTGTTGTCGGAGAATTCTACCCTTCGGGGCAGGGTCCGAAAGTTCCGGATCAGTTCACGGGCGCGCTCGCGCTGGCTGCGATTGATGTTCTCCTTCGGGTGCTTGATGAGGAGCGTCTTCTCATTGAATACGACCGGCTCGGTAGGGTCGAAGTGATCGAAATGGTAGTGCGTGATGACGAGTACGTCGGCGCGGGCCGCATGTTCCTTGATCAGGCGCCAGCTTTCATTCATTGCTCTGATCTCGAGCGGATGAGGCGGCAGGCCGAAGCGGACCGGGGCAAGCGATACGCCCGGATCGATGAGGACCCTCACGTCCGCGGTCTCGACGAAAAAAGCCGCGCTCCGGACTCCGAGCGATTCGGCTGCAAGGGGAACGATGTTCATCTCTCTCCTGACCCGGGCCAAGCCGGTACCCTTTATTTGAACTCCACGCTGTCTCCGGCTTTGATTCCCGACCCCGCTGCGGTTTCGATAACCAGGCTTACCGCCATTTCCGAGGGATAGTAATCCGGGCTGCCCGGTTTGCAGTTTGCGTATACGCGCGCGACCTTCTTATCGCGGCCCACGAAAATGATGTCGATCGGATAGGTCACGCTCCCCATCCAGAAGGTGGCCTCTTCGGGCTTTTCGAAGACGAACAGTGCAGCCTCAACGGAACTCAAGCGCCTGAAGCCCTGCAAACCCCTGGCCCGAGTCTTTGGCGTATCACAGAGGAGGACCACGCGATAGGTCCGCGCCAAACCCTGTACGGGCGTCCCGATTGTGACCGTTCTCTCGTTCACGGCGGCCTCGGACTTGATCGTCTCTGCGCCGTTTGCTAATCGCACTTCGACGGCAAGGACCAAGATACCGATGGCGACCGTCACGATCGTAATCAGCGCGCCTACGCGAAAATATTCCATGAAGCTGAGCTCCACGCTCTTTCGCGCCTGCTGGGCCACGATCAAATTCGCCACGGAGCCGATGAGCGTCAAATTGCCCGCCAGAGTGCTGCTCATGGCGAGTACAAGCCAAAAAACTTTGCCGCCTCCGAGCGATTGCGTCAGGGACTTGAGAAGCATCACTGCCGGAACATTGCTGACGAGATTAGAGAGAATAGCGGAGATTGCGGACAACCCCGCGATTCTGCCCAGGGCGGAAGCGGCGTTGAGTTCCCCCAGACGTCCGATCACGGCCCCGGCAAGGCCCGAGACCTCCACCCCGCGCATCACGACGAAGAGGCCGGAGAAGAACAACAGAAGGGTCCAGTCCACTTCTTCGAGGATCTGTTCGGTCCTGACCCCGCCGATGAGAAGAAGAAGCACTGCCCCGGCAGCCGCGACAAGAGAATAAGGATAGCCCAGGGAGAAAGCCGCGAGCACCGCCGCGCAGGTCAGGAGCGCCTTTACAAGAAGCGGTCTCTTGACCTCATACCCAGGCATCTTCGGCCTCGCGGAAAAAGCATCGTGCTTCATTTCCCGGCGGTAAACGAACCAGATGACCAAAACCGCGACCGCGAGCCCCAGAAGGGCCACGGGAAAGAGCGCCCCTAGGAATGCAAGATAGGGGATGCCGGAGTAGATGCCGATCAGCATGTTCTGGGGGTTTCCGGTCACCGTCATGACGCTTCCGATGTTGGACGAGGTGGCGAGGGCAAGCAGATACGGCATCGGGTTCACGCCGAGCTGCACGGTCACGGAAAGAATGATGGGCGTGTACAGGAGGCAGATCGTGTCGTTCACGAACAGGGCTGAAAGAAGGCCCGACGAGACCGCGACGAGGACGAGCAGTTGGAGCGGCGTTTTCGAGTGCGTCAGAATTTTGTCAGCAACGAGCTCGAAGAACCCCGCGGCACGAAGATAGACCGTAATAATCATCATGCCGAGCAGAAGGAGGAGCGTGTGCATGTCTATTGCGGCGAAAGCCTGGTCCAGAGTGAGGACGCCCGTAACGATCATAAGCACGGCCCCCACCAGGGCGCCAGCCGGCCGGTCGATATGCAGCCGGGGGATCTGCCGCAGGCCGATAAAGAGGTAAGTGATGGTGAAAATGATAACTGCGCTCGTCACGAACGGCACTGTATCACAAATGAGCGCTTAATTTCAAGCACGACCGGAAAATAACGCCAATTCCGTCGGTTCCTGCAATCGACTCAGTGGCCTTCGGCTTTTGCTCACAAGGCGTCTTCCTGGCAAAATCCTGCACGGAGGACAATTATGCAATAGCATGCGTTGGCTTGGTAAATCTGCGGCAGGGAATCAGGTCGCCCCGGTCAGGTGCGCGAGGAATTCGGGGTCGTCCAGCATGGCTTTGACCGCGTCAGCGAGCGCCAGGCCGGCCGCACGGTCGGTCGCCGCCGTCACGGACGCCACGCTGTCCATGCTCAACCCGGCGGAGCCTTCGTAGTTCTTCGTCCATCCCGGCGTCGTGAGAACCACCGCAACCTTGAGCCGGAAAGACTCTCTCGTCTCGAGGTAACGGATTTCCGGAAGGGCAACGCTTATGGTAAGCGGGGCAACGGTCCGCACCTGGGCGCCCCGCCTTGCCAGTTCTCCGGCCAGGGCTTCAACGAGTTTCCTTGACCAGGTTCTGCGGTCGGCCCGGAAGCTCGATTTCACGCCCCGGTCGGTCAAGATCGTGTAGATGGCCTGCTCTTTCTCGGCGTTCGCAACAGCGACCAAAACCGCGGAAAGCGGCGCGGCCCCGCCCCCCTTGACCAGCGAGACAGCCTGCGGCAGGATCGTATAACTGCATGCGCAGAATACCGTCGCACTCCCTAAGAGCGCAACGATTGTTGTCATGAACCGGGATTTTATTCTCATGCTCCCTCCGTGGCAGGGAATGGATGCGGACAGGCGCCGCCTCCTTTGGTTTTCTCCGCGTTACTTCCCCCCCTGCTGCTCCAACTTCGCCTTCAAGAGATCGCCCAGCGTTCCCATGGTCGTCGGTGCCGCTTCAGTCTGCTTCTTGTATTCCTTGATCGTAGCGGCCTCCTCTTCCTCCGCGCGCCTGACCTCAGCCAGGGCGAGAGACAGCTTTCTCTGGATCGTGTCAACGGCTTCCACCTGCACCTCGACAGCCTGGCCTTCTTTAACCGCCTCGCGGGGGTGGTTGATCCTCTTGCCGGCGCCGAGTTTCGAGATATGGATGAGACCGTCGATCCCCTCCTTCAGCGTAACGAAAGCGCCGAAGGGAGCGAGACGGGAGACCGTGCCCGTGTGGAAGGACCCGATGGGGAAGGCTTCTGCAATGCGCTCCCAGGGGTCGGGCAGGGCGTCCTTCAGGCTGAAGGAAAACCGGTTGTTCTCCCAATCTATTTTTTTGATAATCACTTCGACCTGCTGGCCCGCGGAAAGAACATCGCTCACCTTCTCGGTCCTGGTCCAGGCGATCTCCGAGACCGGAAGAAGTCCTTCCACGCCGCCGATGTCCACGAAGGCGCCGAACTTCTGGATCGAGGTCACCTTGCCCGTTATCTTCATGCCCTCTTTGAGCGTTCCCTTGAGCGCTTCCTTCTTGCCGCGCTTCTCGTCCTCCAGAATGGGCTTCCGCGTAAGAACGATGTTCCTGCCGTCCTCCCCATACTCGGCGATCATGAACGTGAGCGCCCTGCCGACGTAGGCGGCCTGCTGCTCATCCCGCCTGATGCCCATCAGTGAAAAGGGGCAGAACGCGCGCACGCTCCCGCCGATCCTGACTTCGAACCCTCCCTTGATCTCTTTCGCAACCGTTCCCTCGACGGGAACGCTGTTTTTCCAGGCGTCCTCGATCTGGGTCTGCTTGCCCGGCCCCGTTCCGAGCTTCGTCGTAAAGTGCATCTCGTTGTTTTCCGAAGCTACGAAGTAGGCGCGGACCGTATCGCCTTCCTTGACCGGGAGCTTTCCGGCCTCGTCGAGCAGCTCTTTTTTATCGAGATAGCCTTCGCCTTTTCCTCCGAGGTCGAGAAAGATCCAGTCCGACGTGATCTTGACGATCGCAGCCTCGACCAGCTGGCCGGGTGCGAGCCTGTCCTGCTTCTTGAAGCTTTTTTCGAACATCTCAGCGAAGTTCTCTTCAGTGTTTGCTGCGTCTGACGGTTGATTGTTAGTATCCATAAAGTCCCTTTCCTGTAGTCTCATGTAAACTCTAAATCCTAAGCACAAAATCCTAAATAATTTTCAAAATGCAAAAACATCAAAACTTTTGAAGTTTACTTTTTGATATTGTTTAGAGTTTCGAATTTAGAATATCGAGCTTGTTATATTTTCCCCATCAAATCGTACTCTTTTGCATCCGTGATCGTGACGTCCACGAACTCGCCGGGCTCGGCCTCGGTCTCCGACAAATAGACTACCCCGTCGATTTCAGGGGCCTGGGTCTGAAGCCTGCCGATCAGGACCATGTCCTCCATGCCGTCGATCAGCACTCGTCTCCGGGAACCGATAAGACCCGTATTTTTTTTGAGTGATATTTTCGCCTGGGCCTTCATGATCAGGTCAAGGCGTTCCTCCGCGAGCTCAGCCGGGACCTGCGGTTCCAGGTGACTGGCGGGTGTACCCTCTTCCGGCGAATACGCGAAGACCCCCAGATGCTCGAACTCCGCCTCCTTCACGTAGGCGAGCAGACGCTTGAACGCGGCCCCGGTCTCGCCGGGAAAGCCCACGATAAGCGAGGTCCGGAGCGCGATTCCGGGAACCCTTTTTCTGAGCTGCTCGATCGTCCGGCGAATATCTTCGGAGTTCCCGCGCCGGTTCATGGCTCGGAGCACTTTGTCGTCGAAGTGCTGGATCGGGATGTCGAGATATTTGCAGATTTTCTCGT
>JBGPHF010000138.1:0-5539 GCA_041484215.1 Nitrospirota bacterium | reverse complement strand
CACTCCCGGTCACCGAGGGGAGCCTGGATCTGGGCGTGTATCAACGAGTTTACTACGCTGAATTCGACGGTAAACGGGCAAAGGAAATCCTCGTCAAGGTTCTCGGAGATTAAATCGTTTTTTTTCAGGGAAGGAAGGCCCTCGGTATGAAAAAAATCACGCTCGCCGTTTCAGCCATGGCCCTGCTGCTGTTCGCCGGCGCGCTCCGGGCGCAGGAGCACAAGGGCCCCCGCATCGAGGTGAAGCAGGAACGTTATGACGCAGGCAAGGTCGTCGCGGGCCAGTTGGTGACGCATGTCTATGAAATCAAGAACAGCGGGGACGAACCCCTGTTGATCGATCGCGTGCAGCCCTCTTGAGGGTGCACCGCGGCGGTGATTAGTTCTAATCACCTGGATCCGGGTACGACGGGGCAGATCAAGGCCACGGTCGATACGACCGGGAAGGCCGGACACATTGAAAAGCACATTGTCGTGTATTCGAACGACCGGATTATGCCGGCGTTTACGCTGTCATTCAGCATGGAAGTCGTGCAAAAGTAACCGTTCTCGCTTTGGACAGACCTCCATAATTTTCTTGACAATTTTCACCGGCTTATGCTACTTTACAATGGTTTTTTGACTGAATCAACCGAAAAGAGGCAGTTATTACCTTGAAACAGCACAGACACCCCCAATATCCCAGCGACACGCCAACCCCGGGCATAGGTCCCGCCCCGGCGGGACTATAGACTTCTCCAGAACAATACAAATACGCTATCGCGCTTGTTCCTGTAAAATACTCTAACGGATATTTTCGCGTAAAAATTAACGGAGGTTACATCCATGCAAAAAAAATATCTCTTGGCCCCCGGGCCGACCCCTGTGCCGCCCGAGGCGCTTCTGGCAATGGCCATGCCGATCATCCACCACCGGGCGCCGGATTTCCTGCCCGTGCTCGAATCCGCCAAGAAGGGCCTTCAGTGGCTTTACCAGACCAAGAACGACGTACTCATCCTGTGCGCTACCGGCACCGGCGGCATGGACGGGACCGTGACCAATTTCCTTTCTCCCGGCGACGACGTGCTCGTGGTGAACGGCGGAAAGTTCGGAGAACGCTGGACTAAGATCTGCCAGGCCTACGGCATGAAGGTCGAGGAGCTCATGGTCGAATGGGGCTATGCAGTGAAGGCGGAGCAGGTCGAAGCCGCGCTCAAAAAGAACCCGAAGATCAAGGCCGTTTTCATCCAGGCCAATGAGACCTCCACGGGCGTGTACCACGATGTGAAGTCCGTGGCCGCGGTCGTGAAAAAAACCGACGCGCTCTTTGTCGTTGACGCGATCTCGGCGCTCGTGGCGCATGATATCAGGACCGACGAGTGGGGGATCGACGTCATGATCGGGGGCTCGCAAAAAGGCGTGATGCTTCCTCCGGGACTCGCGTTCGTGTCGGTTTCGGACAAGGCCTGGAAGATGGCGGATGCGGCCAAGACGCCCAAATTTTACTTCAATTTCAAAAAAGAACGCGAGAATCTCGCTAAGAACCAGACCCTTTTCACGTCTCCGGTGACGCTTATCATCGGCCTGAACGCAGCCATTAAGATGCTTCAGGACGAGGGGCTGGAGAACGTGCTGAAGCGCCACGACAAGCTTGCCAGGGCAACGCGGGCAGGGGTCGCCGCCATCGGTCTCAAGCTCTTCCCGAAGGAGTCCCCGAGCAATGCTCTGACGGCCATCGAAGCGCCGGCGGGCGTGGACGGCCAGGCCATTTACAAGGACCTTCGGGTCAAGTACGGCATCACCGGCGCGGGCGGCCAGGACAAGCTCAAGGGCAAGATCTTCCGGATCGCGCACCTCGGGTATGCCGACACGTTCGATGTGATTACGGCAATGGCCGGCATCGAGATGGTTCTGAAGGGGTTAGGCCATCCGGTGAAGCTCGGCACGGGCGTGGGCGCGGCGCAGGAAATACTCATGAAATAAAAGCACGAAATTCGAATATCAAAATTCGAAATAATTTCGAATGTTCGAGGCTCAAAATTTGGGAATTAGAATTTAGAGATATTGTTTGGGATTTCGGATTCCGTGCTTCGGATTTGATTCTTAGGAGGTTCCATGAAGGTTCTTATCAGCGACAACCTCTCCCCGATCGGGGTGGAGATATTGAAAAAAGCCGGGCTCGACGTGGACGCCCGGAGCAAAACCTCGGTCGAGGAGATCGAGAAGATCATCGGCGACTATGACGCCCTGATCATCCGTTCGGCGACCAAGGTGACGGCGGGCCTGCTTGAAAAGGCCACGAAGCTCAAGGTCGTGGGCCGCGCAGGAAGCGGTCTGGACAACGTCGATATCCCCGCGGCAACCAAGAAGGGCGTGGTGGTCATGAACACCCCCGGCGGCAACACCGTCACGACGGCGGAGCATACGATCGGCATGATTTTCTCGTGCGCGCGCATGATCCCGCAGTCCTACTCTTCGCTCAAGGCGGGCAAATGGGAAAAGAAGAAATTCGAGGGCGTCGAGCTCTTCGATAAAACGCTCGGGGTCATCGGCTTGGGAGCTATCGGCGGCGTGGTGGCCAACCGGGCGATCGGACTCGGTATGAAGGTGCTGGCATACGATCCGTTCATCTCCCCGGAAAAAGCGAAGTCCCTGGGCATCGAGCTGGGCGACCTCCCGACGGTCTACAAACGGTCGGATTTCATCACGGTGCATACCCCGAAAACGAAAGAGACGGCGAACCTTATCAACAAGACGACGATCGCTCAGATGAAGGACGGCGTGCGGATCATCAACTGCGCCCGAGGCGGCATCGTAAACGAACAGGACCTCTACGAGGCGTTGAAAAGCGGCAAGGTAGCAGCTGCGGCCTTCGATGTTTTCGAAAAGGAGCCACCGGAAAATCATCCGCTTCTCACCCTCGACAACTTCATAGCCACGCCGCACCTTGGCGCTTCCACAAGGGAGGCGCAGGAGAACGTGGCCGTGGCCGTGGCCGAGCAGATCGTGGACTATCTCATCGCCGGCACCGTTCGGAACGCCGTGAACGTGCCCTCGGTGCCCAAGGACCAGCTGCCGACGCTCTCGCCTTATATCAATCTGGCCGAGCGCATGGGCCTGTTCATCGCCCAGCTCGCCGAAGGCGGCCTTACCCAGGTCACGGTGGAGTACAGCGGCGAGGTTTCGAACCTCAAGCAGGAGCCGATCACGCTCGCGGCGCTCAAGGGGGTGCTCGCCCCGACGCTCCAGGAAAACGTAAATTATGTAAACGCCCCGCTCATCGCGAAGGACCGGGGGATCGAAGTCAAAGTGTCCAAGTCGAGCGACACCATGGAGTACACGAGCCTCGTGACGCTCAGGATCAAGGCCGGCGGCAAGGACGTGTCCGCCGCGGGTACGCTCAACAGCAAGAAGGAACCCCGCATCATCCAGGTTGACAACTTCCCCATGGAGACGGTGCCCGAGGGCGACATGCTGGTCCTTATGAACAACGACATGCCGGGCGTCATCGGAGGCGTCGGCACTCTCCTCGGCCAGAACGGGATTAATATCGCGCGTATGCAGTTCGGACGGGAAAAACAGGGGGGGCTCGCCATGTCGGTCGTGAGTATCGACAGCGCGGTGTCGGACGAACTCATGGCGAAGATCAAGAAGCTCCCGAATGTTTTGACGGTAAAACAGATCAAGATATAGCAATGCGGATTTCTGATTTTGGAAGGGATTTGTTAAAGGAGCTACAATGCCAGTCTTAGTAGTAGTCGGGTCCCAGTGGGGCGATGAAGGAAAAGGAAAGATTGTCGACCTTTTAACCGAGCGGGCGGATGTGGTTGCTCGCTATCAAGGCGGTCACAACGCCGGCCATACCGTGGTCGTGGGCATGGAAGAGTTCATCCTGCATCTTATCCCTTCGGGTATCCTGCACCGCGGAAAGAAGTGCATCATCGGCAACGGCGTTGTTGTGGACCCCGCCGCGCTCATCGAAGAGATGGATGCAATGGCCAAACGCGGCGTAAAGTTCGACGGCAGTTTTCTCATCAGCAAGAACGCCCACCTCATCATGCCCTACCACAAGGCCCTCGACATGGCGAGCGAGAAGCTCAAGGGAAATAAAAAGATCGGCACCACGGGCCGGGGCATCGGGCCTGCCTACGCCGACAAGATAAACCGCAAAGGCATCCGCATGGCGGACCTCCTCGACGCTGCCACGTTCCGCGAGCAGCTCGCCTGCAACACCGGAGAAGCCAACTTTCTTCTCGAGCGTTATTACAATGCGCCGCTCGTTCATCTCGATCAGATCTACGAGGAATACCTGGCTTATGCCAGGCGGTTGAAGAAATACATCGACGATACGACGCTCTATCTGAACCAGGCGATAGCCAAAAACAAAAAGGTGCTGGCCGAAGGCGCCCAGGGGACCCATCTCGACGTGGACCACGGGACCTATCCCTTCGTCACTTCATCCTCCCCCACGGCGGGCGGCGCCTGCACCGGCCTCGGCATCGGTCCGAACACGATTACCGGGGTGATGGGAATCGTGAAGGCCTACACCACGCGCGTCGGGAGCGGCCCCTTCCCCACGGAGCTGGAGAACAAGGTAGGGGAGCTGCTGCGGGCGCGCGGCAGGGAATACGGGGCAACGACGGGCAGGGCCAGGCGGTGCGGCTGGATGGATACGCTCATTGTCCGCCACGCCGTGCGCGTAAACGGCATGACCAGCGCGGCCATCACCAAGCTCGATGTCCTCGACACGCTCGATGAGCTCAAAATCTGCGTGGGTTACAAGTACAAGGGGAAACTCTACGAGGAAATGCCCTCGGAGCTTTCCGTGCTCGAAAAAGGCGTGCCGCAGTACATCACTTTGCCCGGGTGGAAGCAGAACACGATCGGCATAACCGACTACGACGACCTTCCCAAGAAGGCGCGCGCCTATGTGGAAAAGGTCTGCAAACTCTGCGGGGTAAAACCCGCCATCATTTCCACCGGAGCGCGTCGGGATGAGACCATTGTCCTCGAGCAGCCCTTCAAGCAGGCGGCGCGCAAGTAAAACGCGCTGCCAGGATTTCTTGTTGACAAATACGGCGCTACTTTGCTAATATACGCCTCTTCGCGTGGAAACGCGGGCCGGTAGCTCAGTTGGTAGAGCACCGCCCTTTTAAGGCGGGTGTCCTGGGTTCGAATCCCAGCCGGCTCACCAGTTTTTAAACAAATTAAAGAAGTCCCCATCGTCTAGCCCGGCCCAGGACACCGCCCTTTCACGGCGATAACGCGGGTTCAAATCCCGCTGGGGACGCCAATCAAATTCAGGAGTTACCGGACGCCGGTAGCTCCTTTTCTTTTGACTGTGCTAAATTTGTGCTAATTTCCCCGTAGCTCTTCTCCAGCTGGCTGATAGCGCTGGCAAGGTGCTTTGGTCCGATGTGGGCGTAACGCCGGGTCATGCGCGTGTCCTTGTGGCCCATGAGATCGGCCAGAGTATCCAGATCCACTCCCGCCTGTCTGTTCCATGAAGCGAAACAGTGCCGAAGATCGTGGAACCGGAAATTCGTAATCTCAGTTGCCTT
>JBGPHF010000137.1:0-5552 GCA_041484215.1 Nitrospirota bacterium | reverse complement strand
GTGGACATGGAAGCCGTGCTCAAAGAAGCCGCGAAATGCGGTGTGGCGATGGAAGTGAATTCCTATCCTCTCAGGCTGGACCTGAACGAAACGCACATAAAAATGGCGAAGGAGTACGGCGTCCAGTTCGTGATCAACACGGACACGCACGTCACGAGCCAGTTCGATTTCATGAACTATGGCGTTTCGGTCGCCCGGCGGGGGTGGGTGGAGAAGAAGGACGTGCTGAACGCACTGACGTACGAGCAGCTCATGAGAAGACTGCAAGCAATGCGGGCTGGGAAAAAACAGAAGAAGACAGCTACCCCTTCCTGAGCTGGCAGCTTTTGAAGGTCCCCTCGATTTCTTTTTTCAAGCTGTTGAAGTTGCCCTTGCCTTTGGTCCTGATGACGACTTTACGAAAACCTTCCTTGACTCTCTCATAAGACGTGAGGATTCCCTGAAGCTGGAAATCGTGCCTGCGCACGATATCGGCCACTTCCTTGATCGATCCGGCCCGGTCATCGATGGTGACGCAGATTCTATTCCCGCCGTGCCGAACGCCGGTTATGTCCACGAGGGCGCGGTAGATGTCCTTATCGGAGATGATCCCGACCAGGTTCCCGTTATCTACTACCGGCAGGCACCCGATACTCAGGTCCATCAGAGTCATGGCGGCTTCTTCAATCGGAGTATCGGAGGTCGTAGTGGCGACCTTCGTTGTCATGATCTCCTGGATTTTGGTTTTGGCGAGGATGTAGTGCAGTTCGTAAATATCGAGGGACGTAGCCTTGGAAGGGCTGTACTCCTTGATGTCCCGGTCGGAAATGATACCTTTGAGCCTGCCGCTTTTAGCGACCGGGACATGCTTGATGCTTTTTTCTTTCATGAGCGAGAGCGCGTCGGAAAGATAGCCGTCGGGCTCGACGCTAAAGACCTTTTTCGTCATCCAGTCGGAAACGAACATAAAGCACCTCCAGAGCAGGCGATCTTCGATTAAAACAGTTATTGTTATTGTAGCATGGCTGCGACGGCTTGTGGATGTTATGAGTATAGAGAGGGTAGTTGCGAAAAGGTTGGCTTACGACTTTTTCAACCGTTTCGACCAGGCAACAAGGCTTTCGAGTAGCTCATTGATCTTGGTCCGGGTCGTTTCGTCAGTCAGTCTGCCGTTCTGGTCGATTTTGTCTTTTACGAAAGGGACCATTACCTCCGGCTTGTTCAGGGGGTGCATGTTCAGGAACACGCAGGACTGGCGAAGGTGGTACTGGGCCCGTGCCGTGCCGAGCATGCCGGGGGATGCGCCCATGATGGCCAGGGGCTTGTCGTCGAAGCAGTTGTCTCCGTAGGGACGGGAACCCCAGTCGATTGCGTTCTTCAGGACGCCGGGTATTGAATAGTTATATTCCGGCGTTGCGATCAGGAGCGCGTCCGCGGTCCTGACCTTTGATTTGAATTCTTGGACTTTCGGGGGGAGTTCCTTTTCTAGGTCTTGATTAAAAGGAGGGATGCCTTCGAGGTCGAAGATTTCGAGTTCAACGTCCGCGGGAAGAAGTTCCGCTGCCCCGCGCAGAAGGGTTTTATTGTAGGAGGTTTTTCTGAGGCTGCCGGCTATGCCGAGAATGCGGAAGACTTTTTCCATAAAATATCCTCCTGCCGGATCACTCTGAACTAAATTTTTCTAGTGTAAAGGGTTACTTAAAAGGAGTCATGCCTGCCGAGCAACCAACGATCTATTTCTTATATAAATAGACCTGCTCCGCAGGACCTCTCGTCGTCTGCTGGAGCCGCTGCTTTTCCTTCTGCATGCTATTTAGAGAGACTCTGGCCTGCGTCGGCGGTGCCTTTATTCGCGAGTTTTCGATTACTATTTCTATGCCGTTTTCAACTAATGCTTTATGTATGCTAGATTCTGTATTGCTAACCATGGATAGTAATTTTATTCTCCCGTCATAACTCAGCAGATTATTTCTTTTTACGGATACTATTTTCATCTTTTCGGTCCCAATTGTACTCAACGATCTACAAATGTCGCGAAGATTGTGCTTTCCAGCCTCAAGGGTTTTCAAACATTCGATTAATGCCTGTTCTTCTTGCGCCGCACGGTTCCTTTCTACTTCTAACGATGCTTTAGTTTGTTCATCACCTAATGCGTCAGCAAAACGTGGTGCTTTGTTATGATCGAACGACATAATGCCTAAACCCATAAAGAACCCATGTTTTTCGAAGGAGTAACCTGCTTTGAAAGGAAACAATTCATAGGCATATTTATTCGTCCATGCGTTGTACTGTTCTCTTTTTTCTAAGGTCGGGAATATGGCATCGTTTCTCCATGCTATGTAGCCCTTGCGATAAATCACTATATCTGGTTGATTAACAACAGCTGAAGGACAACCAGAAAGGGAGAAATGACCATCTTTATCTGTAATGGTTTCCTGCACTCCAGATAGCTCGGTCGAATGAAAGCCAATACCATGAGTTATTGTCCATTGTACAAATACGATCGCCCCCTCAAGTGGCATCTTGGTCTCACCATCAATGACCTGTCCGGCAATGGGACCATACTTAAGACCGAAACAATACGAAACGATGAATATTGTTCCGAGTAGCAATATTATCAATATTGTTTTATATCGTATTTTTCTCATGTAACCATTTATTTAGGATCAAAAGAAAAGAGTCACTTCTCGATCCTTATCAAAACCGTTCAATTTCCGCCCAAACATACGCCGCGATTTTCAGACTGGAGAATTATGCCATGCCGATACAGTAAATCGATTTCAAGCCGACTTTAGTATCGTTTCTAGAAAAGATTCTTTTCTTCGAGTTTCCAGTTCATCCTGAGTGTAGCCAAGTGCCTCAATGGGTTCGAAGACCCGGCCTGCCGCGAGGCCGAGAAGTTCAAGCCGTTCCCTCAGGTTCATGCTTTTGAAATCATCGGCGACCACGATGACGTCGATATCGCTGTCCTCTCGCGGGGTGCCGCCCGCGTAAGAACCGAAAAGTATGATCTTCTGAGGTTTGACCCCCAGCTTTTCGATTTCTTCCCGGAACTTGTCGATTATTTCTTTAATTTCTCTGTCTGTTTTAACCATGCGATTCATGCTCAAGACCAGCCAAAGGGATGGTTTACCATGGACGCGACTACTGCATTAGTGTTGAATGCCCAAATAAGATATTCTGGCTCTTACTTAATTTGAGGCAGTATTTCAACGAGACGTTTTTTCAAGGGCGCGATTTTTCCCGTCACGATTTCCCAAACAATCTCATTATCAATTCCAAAATATTCATGTGCCAGAATATTTCTGAAATCCTTAAGCATTCTCCAGTCAAGGTCAGGATGAAGAGCTTTGAGCTCATTCGATACCCTGCCTGCGGCTTCTCCTATGACTTCAAGTTCCCGAATCACAGCGGACCGGGTTTTTCGGTCCCCGGCAAATACGCTGTACTCCATACCTCGCACAAAGTCTTCAATTGCGCCGACGGCATCGAGAATATCGGCAAGATATAGCCGATCGCTCCTTTCAGGCATATATGATTTCCTTGGTAATCCGGTTTTTTACGGATGGTTTGAGAGACGATTCGATGCCGAGGTCGATCTTCTTGTTGAGGCCATCCTCGAGAAAATGCAAAAGCCGGAAAAACCGGTCCGCGCGATGCGCACCCGATATTTCCACGGCAATATCTATGTCGCTGTCTTCCCTTGCATCTCCTCGCGCATAACTTCCGAACAGTCCGATTTTGACAACACCCATTTCGTGCAGTGTTTGCCGGTGTCCTCTCAGAAACTGCATAATATCGTTGTTATTCATTCGTCAGCCCTATATCCGCATTCGTTCTCAAGCTACTCTCGTGTCATAGACGAGCTTCGCCTCTTTGAGGACAAGGTCTTTGAATTTTGATCGCTTGCCGGTAAGATCGATCAGATCGACTGTTTTAGAGAGGCTTCGCATCAGCTCGCCGTAGAAGCGGAAAAAACTGCCCACAGGCACGCCACGGACCGCGAAATCGTAGTCCTGCGCTTCGTCCGGCATCTTGTAAACAGCCGAGCCGATCAGATACAACTCGGCGACACCGTATTTTTTCGCGATAGCGACTGCTTTATCTATTTCTTCTTTCGGCATCATGCTCAATATCTCCCACCATTTGAACAAATCATATAATAAAGCGCTCTTTATGTAAAGATAAAAGACTGAGAAGATTCCTATCAAGGCAACTGCGCCTTGATGTATTCCCGGTTGAGCTTCGCAATGAATTTCACGCTGATTCCCTTGGGACAGACGGCCTCGCATTCATAATGATTGCCGCAGTTGCCGAAGCCCTGGGCAAGCATCTCTTCGGTCATGACGCAGACGCGCTTTGTTGCTTCTATCTTTCCCTGGGGAAGCGCTGCCAGGTGCGATACTTTCGCTGCCGTAAAAAGCATCGCCGAACCATTGGGGCACGCGGCCACGCAGGCGCCGCAGCCTATGCATTCGGCCGCGTCCATGGCTGTGTCGGCGTCGCGCTTGGGGATCAAGATTGCATTGCCGTCGGGAACGCCGCCGGTGTGGACGGAAATATAACCGCCGGACTGGATAATTTTTTCGAACATGCCCCGGTCCACGATCAGATCCTTGATAACCGGAAAGGCTTTAGCACGGAAGGGTTCTATGTAGATCGTATCGCCGTTTTTAAAATTACGCATGTGGAGCTGACACACGGTGGTTTTTTTTCTCGGGCCGTGTGGGACGCCGTTCACGACTTGGCCGCACGTGCCGCAGATGCCCTCTCGGCAGTCGCTGTCAAAGGCGATGGGATCAATGTTATTTTTGATCAGGCCTTCGTTCACGACGTCCAGCATTTCGAGGAAGGACATGTCCTGTGAAATGTCAGTCGCCTCGTAGTGTTCGAGCTTGCCTTTGTCCTTAGAGCTTTTTTGCCGCCAGACGTAGAGAGTCAGATTCATGCCTGCGCTCCTGTAGATCAACTGCTTGATTAGCCACGGATGGACACTGATGGACACGGATGTTAACGTATTTGAAAAAATATGCTTTCTGTTTATGTCCGTGTGAATCCGTGTATATCCGTGGCAAAATTTTTATTTGTAGCTTCTCACCGCCAAATGCGCATGTTCGAACGTGAGCGGCTCCTTGTGCAGCTCCGGTTCCTTGCCAATTCCATTGTATTCCCAGGCGGAAACATAACTGAAATTTTTGTCGTCCCGTATTGCTTCGCCGTCCGGAGTTTGGTGCTCCACGCGGAAGTGAGCGCCGCAGGATTCATTTCGCTGCAATGCGTCTCTTGTCAAGAGTTCGGCGAACTCGAGGAAATCGGCGACGCGGCCGGCTTTTTCGAGTTCCTGGTTCAGCTCCATGCCGCTGCCGGGGATAGTAACGTTCTGCCAGAATTCCACGCGAAGTTCAGGAATGCGTTTAAGCGCCTCTTTCAAACTTGCTTCGCTGCGTGACATGCCGACATTGTTCCACATAAGTGTCCCAAGCTCGCGATGAAATTCGTGGGCGGTTTTTTTGCCTTTGACCGAAAGCAGCCGTTTGGTGAACCCCGAAACCTCTTCCCGGGATTGTGTAAAT
>JBGPHF010000136.1:0-5555 GCA_041484215.1 Nitrospirota bacterium | reverse complement strand
GGACAGGATATATTATTTATCCCTTCTGGGCGATTGTTCTGGCGCTCTGCCTTTTTACCGATCTGATCGTCACGCCCCGGTACTCGCTGATGCCCTATCGAAACGACCCGGGGCCGCTCGAAATTCCCGCGCGCATCGTGGGCACGCTCATGGCCGTCTGGCTGATAGTCGACATCCTGCGCGTCAGGCGGCAATTGACCGGGACAAAGAAGTTCCAGCTCAATTTGTTCTTTTACGGTTTGCTGATCTATGCTTTCGCCGGCGTGGCCATAGCGGGCATCCTGCCGGCGCTCAAGGGCGACGCGATCGAGCCGGGGCTGGGTTCCTTCTTCAGCCTGCCCTGGGTGGCGCTCACCTTTTATGCAATCGTCCGGCACAGCCTCTTCGAGGTGCGCATCATCTTTTCCCGGACGCTTGCCATCATTGTCCTGGTCCTTGTCTGCTCGGGCTTGCAGCTGGCGGTGCTGGCAGCGGTCGCGCCCGCCCTCGGACCCGTCTTGTCGATCTTCGTATCCCTCTCGTTCCTCGGTTTTTTTCTGTTCGGAACTCCGATCAGCAGGCGCATTCAGTCCCTGGTCGACAGTCTCATTATCGGCGATCGCTACAATTACGAGGCCTTGATGCGGGAAGCGATCGTCACGTTGAACGCCAAACAGGAAGGGCAGGAGTTGATCGAGTATCTCATCAAGACCACTTGCGCCGCCCTCGGCATCGACGATGCGGCCATTTACCTCCATCGGGTCGAGGACGGGTTTCAGCTGCGAGCGGGGACCGGGCTCTTTCAAACCCTGAAAAATCAAGGCGCTCTTGCCGAGATCGCGGTGAAGAAACTTCGGGAAACGAACCAATCGCTCATCCTGGCGGAGATGTTCGGGGCCGGCGAGGACCACGATATCTTTTACCTCACCACCTATCTTCGGGGAACCGGAGCGGAAGCGGTCGTGCCGCTTTTCTTCCGGGGACAGCTGCGGGGTGCGCTGATCCTGGGCAGAAAGGCGAACGGAGAGCCCTTCGGGCAGAGCGATGTCCGGTTTCTCGAAACCCTGGCCGCGCACGCCGCCAGCGCGCTTGAAAATGCCCGGCTGAACGATATCACGCGAAAGATCCGGTCGTCACTGCAAGAGAGCGAAGAGCGCTTCATGACGCTGGCCCAGGAGATGCCTGCCGCGGTCTTCATTCACCAGGGGGGCTCCATTGTGTACGCCAACGGCGCGGCGGAGGACATGACCGGTTACCTCTCCGGCCGGCTGAAGACGATGTCTCTCGACGACCTTTTCCAGCCGTGGCCCGGGAGCGCCGCGACCGGGAACGGCCCCGAAGGGTTTCTGCCGCAGACGCGCCGAAGCGGCAAGGAAGTTCGGTTGATCCAGGAAAACGGCGACCAACGATGGGCGGTCATGACCTCTGCGATGATCGAATACGGGGAGCAGACCGCCGTTATAAGCATCCTTTTCGATATAACGGATCACCGACGAACCGAAGGCAGGATGCGCTACGATCGGGTGCGGGACGCGGTCAGGCGGATGGCGTCGTACTTTACGGAGCATCTGGAACAACTGATGGAAGACCTGCGTCATGTCGCGACGCTTCAGGAATACGGGGACGAGGGGCAGGGCAATCCTCAATCGGCGGTGAAGCTCCGGTCTATGAGGGAACAGGTCGAAATGCTGGTCCGGACCGTGAAGGAATTCAGCACAGCGCGGGTGTCAAAACGCACGCTTCAGGACATCAGCCAGGTCGTCGCCTCACGACAAAGGATACTGGCCGCGCTCTTGACCGGAAAGTACGAACTCGTGATGCGGCGCGCGCCGGAACCGCTGAGCGTCCTGGCTGATCCGGGCAGGATCGAGAGCGCGCTCATGAACCTCGTGCTGAACGCCCGCGAGCAGATGCAGGGGGGCGGGGTCGTCACCGTTGCCACGGGGCATGCCATGATCGATGCCGATTTTATCCGGCAAAAAGGATATGGACGCGTCGGCAAGTATGCCACGGTCGCGGTAAGCGACTCCGGCGAGGGTATTGCCGAAGCGGAGCAGGAACGGATCTTCGAACCCTTTTTCATGACGAAGGGCGGATGGCTGGGAAACGGATTGGGTCTCTCAACGGTTTACGATATCGTGAAGGAGCACGAAGGGTATATTACGGTCACGAGCCTGCCCGGGCAAGGCACCTCCTTCAAGGCCTATCTCCCGCTCGTACAGTAGGTCCTGAGCTTCGTCGAAGATCATCGCTCGAACGCTTTTTTTTCGGAAGCTTATTTTTTTTCTTCGATCACTTTTCTGGCGCCCCGGCACCGGGGGCAGACGCTTTTCCCCGATCCGTGACAACTCGGACAGGGACGCTGAGCCGCATTCGTACTGGACTGCCTTCCCTGCCCATGGCAAACAGGACAGGAGAGAGAGCCTTTACCGCTGCATTGGGGACACTGAATCGTCGTTGTATTCTCCGCCATTTGATGCCTCCGTTGACCAGTTTTTTATTCCAGCATTATCTTTCTCAGGCGCTCGGCCGCGTCCTCGGGGGCGATCGTATTCACCGACAGGCCTGAGCCCATTTCGAACCCCGTGGGGATGCTTGTTCTCGGGCAGATCTCAAGGTGCCAATGAAAGGACAAAGCGTTCCCCGCGTACTCCGCCCCGTGGGGCACGGAATGGATGAAGAAATTGTACTGCGCCCCGCCCAGCAGGATATTCAGCCTGGCCATGGTCCTTTTGAAAAGAACGGCCAGGTCGGCGAGGTCCTCATCGGTTGCGGAGAGAAAATCAGCCGAATGGAGAAGCGGAAGAATATGGACTTCCCACTCATACCGGCTTGCGAAGGGCTTGACTGCTATGAACTTTTTGCTCTTTTCAATGACGAACTGCCCGACATTGATCTTCCGTCTCAACTCTCCCGATTCCCGGTCGTAGAGCGTGGCTTCAAAGGTGAGCGCTTCATCGATCAAATTGCAAAATATGCACTGGCCTGTTTTTTCATGAAAGAGCGCGCTCTGCCGGACTTCCGCCTGGACATTGCGCGGCACGACGGGCATGGCGATGATCTGGCTGTGCGTATGGCCGATGCTGGCGCCCGCTGCCGGGCCGAAATTCTTGAATACCAGAACATATTTGAGCCGGTCATTGGATCGATACAGTTCCCCCATCCGGTCGCGGTAGGCGGCCAGAAGCATCCCCAGGTGGCCGTCGGTCATTTCATGGATCCGGATCCCGTGCGAGGGATTGTCGATGACGACTTCATGCCTGCCGTATCCGTCGATCGCCTGCTGGAGCCCGAAGGCGAAGTTCGGATGCTCGCTGTCGTCGCCCAGGACCGGAAACAAATTCTCCACGATCCTGATCTGCCACTCTCCGTCCCCGGGAATGACCGCGATCGGCGCAGGCGTTTTGTTCTCGTTGCCCCTGCAAAAGGGACAGGTGCTGACGTGCGGACGCGCGTCATGCGGCGCGGGCGGCTCTTCTTTTTTCGGACGCATACTGCGCGCCGTCGCCACCAGCACCGACTCGGTCGGCACGATAGGGTTGATCCTGATTTCTCGAATCGCTTTTTTTACCTCCGGTTCAGGCACGGTGTTCCCCGGCTTATTTATCGACATGCGCTTCCCGGTATATATTTATCTTTGCGGCACCACAGGAGGGTCTTAAACCGGCAGAAAACGGCCGCATTGCTTGCGACCGTTTTTTTTCGAGGCACGCTTTTCAGCATCACACGTTGAACCGGAAAAGCATAATGTCGCCGTCCTTCACCACATATTCTTTGCCTTCGGAACGGAGGAGACCTGCGGCTTTCACCGCCTGCTCGGTTTTCAGCTTCATCAGATCGTCGTAGTGGAAAACCTCGGCGCGAATAAAGCCCTTCTCGAAATCCGTGTGGATCTTGCCCGCGGCCTGCGGCGCCCGGGTCCCTTGCGTAATAGTCCAGCCGCGCACTTCGTCCTTGCCCGCGGTAAAATACGTGAGAAGGCCCAGGAGCTCGTAGCCTGCCCGGATCATCCGGTCAAGGCCCGATTCTTTCAAACCCATGCCTGCGAGATACTCCTTGCGTTCCTCCGGAGGGAGCTGGGCGATTTCACCCTCCACCTGGCCCGAGATTACCACGACCCGGGCTCCCTCGATATCGGCGATCGCCTTGACCGCGTCCACAAGCGGGTTCGGCTTGCCCACCATGTCTTCGGCAACGTTCGCCACGTACAGCACGGGCTTCGAGGACAAAAGCGCGTAGGTCTTGAGCCAGGCTGTCTCTTCTTCGGAATGCGCCCCCCGGCGGATGGGCTCTCCCTTGGCCAGCATGTCCTTGAGCCGCCTCATGAACTCCACTTCATCGACAGTCTTCTTGTCCGCGGTCTTGACCAGCTTCTCGGCCTTGTACAGCCGCTTCTCGATCGCGTCGAGGTCGGCAAGCATGAGCTCGGCTTCGATCACTTCGATGTCCGCTTTCGGATCGACCTTGTTCGCCACGTGAATAACGTTCGGGTCTTCGAAGCAGCGCACCACGTGCGCGATGGCGTCCACTTCGCGGATATTGGCGAGAAATTTATTCCCGAGTCCTTCGCCTTTTGAAGCGCCCTTGACCAGCCCGGCGATGTCCACGAACTCCATGCTCGTGGGAGTCAGTTTCTTCGGCACGTAGATCTCGGCAAGCTTATCCAGCCGCTCGTCCGGCATGTCCACCACGCCCACGTTCGGATCGATGGTCGTAAACGGATAGTTCGACGCCTGCGCGCCCGCCGAGGTGAGCGCGTTAAAGATGGTGGACTTGCCCACGTTCGGAAGACCTACGATGCCGCAGTTAAAACCCATTTTAAACTCCTGAAAGAAATGTTGGCCACAGAGGCATAGAGGTCACAGAGAAAAAAGATAAGTAATTTTTTGCCTTCCTCTGAGTCTCCGCGTCTCGGTGGCGGATTTGACCAACAAAAAACCCGGAACTGTCGGAATGGTCCTTCAGATCCGGGCTTATAGCCGTTACTTCTGGTTAAATATGTTCATGGCCCGCGCAGGGCCTTCCAAAACAATGGCTTTGACCGCTTCCGCGGCACGCGCCATCATATCCGGCACGGCGTTTCGTTCCTCCGGCAGGAACGGGCTCAGTACATAATCTGCCGCTTCCGCGCCCGGCGCCGGTCTCCCGATCCCGATGCGGACCCGGATGAAGTCAGGAGAACCCAGGTGCTCGATGATCGAACGAAGTCCGTTGTGCCCACCGTGACCGCCGCCGATCTTGACCCGAACCGACCCCACGGGGAGATCCAGCTCATCATGAATCACGATAAGATCGGAAACGGCAGCATAAACGCCCCGAACGATGGCGCCCGCGGCCCTGCCGCTTTCGTTCATAAAGGTTTGCGGCTTTGCCAGCACCGTTTCCACGGAATCGATCCTGGCCCGTACGATCAGGGAAAAATATTTATCCTGCGCAATATCCACGCGCAGGCCCTTCGCGAGCTCGTCGGCTGCCATGAACCCCGCGTTATGACGCGTGCGCTCGTACCTTCTGCCCGGGTTGCCGAGCCCGACGATGATTTTCATTCAATCCCCGGAGAACGACGTTGCTGTTAT
>JBGPHF010000135.1:0-5558 GCA_041484215.1 Nitrospirota bacterium | reverse complement strand
GTTGCCGTTGTCGATGACTGTTGCGGATTCAGCAAGCCCGGCCGTTGCCGCATCTTCTTGCGTGGCGTCATTGATCACCGCGGAACCCTTGACCACGGCAGTCACCTTTTTGCCCCTTGCCCGCAACGTTTCCAGGAGCACGCGGTCGAAGACGATTTCGCCTGCATTATCGCAAAGGTAAAGAATGCTCCGGGACGTGTCGACCGCCCCGGCAAAGGCGCGATAATCGGTTTCCTGAAGCGGCAGCCGAAACGATTCCTCGATGGAATGATCGAGGTCCACGGCATCGTATATTCCGAAATCAATCACGTTTCCCGCGATAGCGACGCGCACCGCCCCTTCCAGGGGGTCGGCGCTCCGCGCGGCCCGCTGCCGGAGCGCGGGTAATTTTTCAAGCGCAATGCGGTTGTAGGCGTCCTTTACTTCGCGGTAGGGGTCCTTGCCTGCCTCCCGGCGCAAAATCCGGTGCAGGAGCGTCGTCGTGCGCGCCGGGACCTCGTCGAGAGAAGCCCCTTCGATCACCTTCTCGGCCAGGCGGGTTATGCCCCGTCCGCGGTCACCGTTGATCCCCGCATAGCGCAGGGTGCGCGAAATCTGCCCGTAGAAGCAGGGAAGGCATTCGAGCTCCGTTTTCACGAAGGCGTTTCCTGGGAAGGTGTCGTACCGTTCGGCTTTTTCTTCCTGCGCCGACGCCGCGATTTTTTCTTGATCGCCGCCTCGGGCTCTCCGGCGGGGGCGGCTTCCCTGGGCGAGGGCGCAACGGTCGAAATAACGACAAGCCTTTTTGACTTCTCTTCGACGTCGCGCTCCATTTCCACCTTATAGACTTTGAGTCGGTTGGCGATCTTTACGTCACTAAGCGCTATGATTTGCGCCGCGAACACGCCGGCGTTCTTGGCCCCGGACCTGCCGAGCGACATGGTCGCTACCGGAACGCCTCCCGGCATCTGCGCAGTGGAGAGGAGCGCGTCCAGGCCTTTGAGGGGCGAGGAGTCAATCGGAACGCCGATGACGGGAAGCGTGGTTTGGGATGCGATGAACCCCGCCAGGTGCGCGGACCAGCCCGCGCCCGCGATGATCACCTTGAGCCCCCGTTTCTCCGCGCTCTGACTGTATTCAAGCACTTTCTTCGGCGTGCGATGGGCCGACGCGATCGTCATCTCGTATTCAATGCCGAATTCCTGGAGCATGGCCGCCGCTTCCTGCATGATCGGCAGGTCCGAATCGCTCCCCATCAAGATACCGACAACTGGTTTAGCCATAGATACTCCCTTCTGGTTTTTCCCGTGATGATAATGAAGGTGCTATTCTTATATTGTTTTTTCGTCTTCAATAAAGAACGTTTCCACGCCGAAGCTCTTTCGAACAAGGGGCATCAAAGCCTTTACTCCCACGGTTTCAGTGGCATAATGTCCGGCAACTATGAGGTTCATCCCCTGGTCCTTTGCCGCGTTGTATGCCGCAAGATCGAGTTCGCCCACCAGGAAGCAGTCAAGACGAGCATCGACCGCCTCCTTCAACAAACTGCCTCCTCCGCCCGAGACGATCCCGATCGAGCGTATGTTTTTCTTCCCAAAGGGAAAGATACGACCTTCCGTTGGTAAGCGCCTCCGCAGCGTGGCTGCGAGCGCGGGAAGCGTTGTCGCTTTCCCAAACGTGCCGCTATAGCCGATTTTGATGCCGTGATACGTGCCGAATTTGCGAAGACGGCCGAGCTTCAGGAGCCGGGCCAATTGCACATTGTTCCCGTACTCTTCGTGAAGATCGAGCGGCGAATGCACGGCATAAAGCGCCATGTCATTCTTCTTGAGAAATGCTGCTCTCTTCTCCGTCAGTGCCCGGTCCTTTTGGGGCCTCCATTTTATGCCGTGGTGCACGATGAGAAGCTCGACGCCGAGTTTTTTCGCCTTTTCAAAAGTCGTAAGACACGCGTCAACGGCAAACCCGACTTTCGCTATCTCCCCGGCCTTGCGCGGCCGCGATTGTAACCCGTTCGCGGACGCATCCGGTATTTTTTTGACCCGAAGCGTCGTGTCCAAAAAACGCGCGATATTTCTGATCGAGGGGGCCGCTCTTTTCATCATTTAGTTTGTTTTCAGTTCCCGGTTTCGAGCGCCCGGGCCCCGATGTCCCGCCGATAGTGAACGCCTTCGAACTGGATGTCCCGCACTGCCGCATAGGCATTGTCGATGGCCTCGGCAACGCTCCGTCCGAGGCCGGTGACTCCGAGGACCCTGCCGCCGTCGGTCACGACCTTGCCGTCTTTGAGCACAGTCCCCGAATGGAATACCGCAACGTCCTTGCGCGCCGACGCCGCGGCAAGTCCGGTGATCTCTTTGCCTTTCGTATAAGTGCCGGGGTAGCCGCCCGACGCCAAAACCACGCAGACGGCCGAGTCGGCTTTCCAGGCGATAGCGGTCTTGGACAAGGTCCCGTCCAGAATGGCCTCGATGATCGTTACGAGGTCCGTATCGAGTCTTGACATGACCGGTTGCGTTTCCGGATCGCCGAAACGCGTATTGAATTCGAGGACCTTTGCCTCTCCTTCGTGGATCATGACGCCGGCATACAACACGCCCTTGAACAAGCGACCTTCTTTTTCCATGGCCCTGACGGTGGGGACCATGATCGTTTCCATGATCTTCCGCTCGAGTTTTTTCGTCACGATCGGCGCCGGCGAGTAGGCGCCCATGCCGCCGGTATTCGGGCCCTTATCGGCGTCGAACACGCGCTTGTGATCCTGAGACGAGGCCATGGGCACCACCGTTTTACCGTCGGTGAAGGCCATGAACGACGCCTCCTCGCCCTTAAGGCACTCCTCGATCACCACGCGGTCACCGGCCTTGCCGAAGGCCTTCTCCGACATGATCAGGTCGAGGGCCTTGAGCGCTTCCTCCACGGTCTCGGCTACCACCACGCCCTTTCCCGCTGCAAGACCGTCTGCCTTTACCACGATGGGCGCGCCCTTTTCGAGCACGTAGGCCGCAGCCGCGGCCTTATCGGTAAACACTCCGTACTCTGCCGTGGGGATATGGTACTTTTTCATGAGGTCTTTAGAAAAGCGCTTGCTCGCTTCGAGCTCGGCGGCCTTTCCGCTCGGACCGAAGATGCGAAGCCCCGCCTTGGCAAACTCGTCCACAATACCCATCGAAAGCGGCCCTTCCGGACCGACGATGGTCAGGTCGATCGCTTTTGCTTTGGCGAAAGCCAGCAAACCGGCAATGTCCTCGGCCTTGATCGGCGCGCATTCCGCAAGCCCCGCCATGCCGGCATTGCCCGGCGCCGCATAAATCTTCGTAACTTTCGGACTCTGTGATATTTTCCAGACCAGCGCGTGTTCCCGTCCGCCGCCGCCCACAACCAATATCTTCATATTCAATTCTCCAGATTACTCATTAAAAAGACAGGAACGCGAATCAAATTTACGTATTTTTCCAGACTTCTGACTCCTGGCTCCTGACTTCTGATTTTAATCTCTCATTCATGCTTCCCGTCCGGTACCCCTCAAGGTCCAGGCAGACATAGGTGTAGCCCAGGCGCTTAAGCTCTCCGGCCGCCTTCCGCGACGCATCGTGGTCAAGCAGGCGTCCGAAATCCTTACGGTCCACCTCGATCCGCGCCGTATCCCCATGGTGCCGCACACGCACCTGTCCGAACCCGAGCGCACGTAGGCAGTCCTCCGCGCGCTGGATAGTTTGGAGTATCACGGGAGTGATCCGGGTTCCATAGGGAATGCGGGAGGAGAGACAGGCGAGCGACGGTTTGTCCCAGACCGGCAGATTGAGTTTTCGAGCGCACGCGCGCACGTCGGACTTGGAGAACCCGGCCTCACGAAGCAGGCTTCTTACTCCGTATTCGGATGCTGCTTTGCCTCCAGGACGGTAGTCCTTGAGATCATCGGTGTTCGAGCCGTCGAGAATAAAAGGAATGCTTTCGGCATCAGCAATCTGCTTAAGCTTGCCGAACAGTTCCTTCTTACAAAAGTAGCAGCGTTCAGGCGAGTTTTTCGCAAACTCGTCATTCGAAAGCTCGGTCGTGCGCAGAACCCGGTGCGTCACGCCCAGCCGGCGGGCGAACTCTTTCGCGGATGCGAGTTCTCCGGCAGGATAGGTTTCGGAGTCCGCGGTAACGGCAATGACGTTCGCACCCAGGGTATCGGCGGCCGCCTTCAACAGCAGTGAGCTGTCAACGCCTCCGGAATAGGCGATCACCGCGCAGCGCATCTCCCGCAGAAGGTCCTTTAGATCGTTCCATTTCCGTTCAGTCATTCGGTCGATAATAACACAGCTTGAACGGAAGTGTCAATAAGTGATGAAGAAATCGAGGGAACGGGATGGCCACGGCGCGTTCAGGGGATTTACTTCATCCCCGGCGACATGCCGTATCCCAGTTTGGCGGAAAGAGCGCGGCCTGCCTCTTCGAGTAGGGCTATGATGTTTCCCTGGGCAAGCACTGCGTCGGGAAGGCGGGTGGCGGGGGCCACGATGCCGAGTGCCGCGATCACCTGTTTGGAAAAGTCCCTGACCGGCACGGCAATGCTCCTGACTTCGAGGTCGCACTCTTCGCTTTCGAGCGCGTACCCTTTTTCAGCGACCTTCTTCAGTTCCGCGACAAGCTGGTCCCGCGTCTTGATGCTCCGGTCGGTGAGCGACGGAAGGCTCGTCTCGGGATAGAGGCGTTCTACTTCAGCGGAAGAAAGCGTGGAGAGCAGGGCCTTGCCCACGGCGGTACAATGCGCCGGGAGCATCGCGCCGACACGGGAAACCGCCCGGACCGTTTTTCCCGTCTCGACACTGTCCATGTAAATCACCTTGCTGGCACGAAGCACGGCCACGACCGTGGTCTCGCCCGACGCGGCCGTAAGGTTCTCGAGGATGGGGCGCGCCTGGCGCCGGCACTCGCGCTGCTCGATGAAGATCGAACCGAGCTGGAGCGTCTTCGGCCCGAGGCGGTAGCTCTCCGTGGCCGTGTTCTGCTCGATGTACCCGCGGTGCTCCAGCGTCGCGAGCAGCCGGAACACGTTGTTCTTGTGAAGTCCCAGCCGCCTCGACAGCTCGGTCACGCCGAGCTCATCCTCGGTCTTCGTAAAAGACTCAAGGATGTCGAGTGCGTGAGACACGGACTGGATCGTATAATTGGCTTTTTCTCTTTTCGTAACCATGACTGTTCATTCCACCGTTCATTTTCCAGAAAATTTTCCCGCCCGGGGGCCGGTTTTTACCGGGTAATTTTTCCCGGTCCACTCCGGCCAACCGCCCTGAAACAGCATGAGGTTGGTATATCCCATTTCAATGGCCGCGCCCGCGGCCATGCGGCTCAACCCTCAGCTCATTCCCCGGCAATAAAAGATGATCGGCGTGGACTTGACTTTCGGGAGCCTCGCTCGTTCACCTTTCATGCTTTCCGCGGGTATATTGACGGCGCCCGGAATGTGTCCTTTCCGGTATTCATCGCGCATGCGCGTGTCGATGAGGACAACCTTGCTCGTTCCCGTCATCCAGGTCGTCACCTCTTCCGAAGTGATTACGGGATATTGAGCCATGGCAACTGAGGACACG
>JBGPHF010000134.1:0-5629 GCA_041484215.1 Nitrospirota bacterium | reverse complement strand
TACCTATTCAACGGCGCGAGCCAGGCTCTCCTCTGTTCTCGAGGAGTCAAAGACGGAAGAGATCATAATCAAGCGCAGAAAAGGGGAACTGTATACAGTAACGCCCAAGACGGCGTTTCTTCGCTCACCATTCGACATCCCCAGTTCCGGGCTAAAAACGAACGTCACCGCGGATGACATTGTCGGTATGGTCCGCGAGTCCCGTGAGCGCCCCTATAAAACCCGTCGTCCTCCACGCAAGGCGAAAACATCTTAGACGCGGAACCTAGAAACTTGGGGACGTTAATACGGGAGGCACAGGGCCGGTCTTTCCCCGTGCATTGTAGCATAACTTCTGCTTTTGTTGCCCCCGTCGCACAGGATGCGTGTCCGACTGAGAGAAAAAGATCTTCGCTCGCAACGATGAACGGACTGTTCTTGATGGCGCTCTTACCTGCATTTCGAGCATTTCAGGGATATCACGTTCCGCACTTCTCTTGTAAAACTCTAATCAAGCTCCACGCGTTTGGTGAGATCTTCCCGCCTGATCGGCTCCGCTAAACTATTTTTTCAAACCGTGATCGGGGCTCCCTTAAGCTACGGCCGATTTTGCGGTTGCCAACCGCTTTTCATAGTGCTATATTCAATGCTGAATAAAGCATCATAGGAGGTGCGCTATGTCTCGCATAAGTCTTTCGGAGGATATTCGCTCTGTTACCGAACTGAAACGGAATACGCGCACTATTCTTGACCAGCTCCACGCCACGGGGCGGCCGGTAATTCTCACGGTCAACGGCAAGGCCGATTCCGTACTGCTGGACGTGCGCGTCTATGAAAAACATCTGCAGGCCGGGAACCTTGCAAGGCTTCTTGCGCCGGCCGAGCGGGATGCGGCAAGCGGCCGGACTCGTCCTGCCCGGGACTTTCTCAAAGAGTTCAAGCATGCCAAAAAAATTCGTCGTTGATATCGCCGCGACCGCGGAAACTGATGTGGCCGAAATATGGGAGTACATCGCCCAGGACAATGCCGATGCCGCAACCGCATTTGTACTTCGGCTGGAGGAACAGATAAACACTCTTGAGCGTTTTCCGGAACGCTGCCCGCTCGTGCGGGAAAACGAACTGCTCGGCACGGCCTATCGCCATCTGGTTTACGGAAATTATCGGACCATCTTCAAAATTATTGGGTCGAGGGTAATCATCATGCGGGTGCTGCATGGGGCACGGTTGCTGGATATGGGGATGCTGGAGGAGCCGACGAAGTAATGAAACTTCTTAGGACAGTTCTCTCTTGTTGCAGCTCGTAGCTTCACTTTCCCTCGACAAACCTCTTAAAATCATCTACTATTGTCCAGGCACCAGCTATGGACGACCTTAAAACCATCCTCGAAAGAATAAAAAAACCGCTTGCGTTCGCGGGCAGGGACGACTTCGCCCATCTGAAAAGTCTCGCGGCCCTCGAAGCGTTCATGCATGGGCAGCTCGCGTTGCTCAGGGGCCTTGCGCAGGGCAACGAAACAATCGAGCAAATAGAGAAACTTTTTTCAGGATTCGACAGTCTCCCGCCCGATCAAAAAAAGGACCACATCCTCAAGGCGTCGGCCCTGATCGAGTCCCTTGAGCATGAGCAGCCTGATACTGCAGTGCGCGTTGCAGCACCGAAAATTCCCCCTCACCCCGGCCCTCGCCCCCAGGGGGAGAGGGGACACGAGGCATCCGCTGCCCTTCTCAAACTCGACACTCCGATCCAGTATTGCAAGGGCATCGGCCCGAAGCGGGCCGAACTGCTTAAAAAACTTGGTATCTTCACTATCGAGGATGCGCTCTTCTACCTGCCCTGGCGCTATGAAGACAGGGGCAATCTCAAAAAGATCGGCAGAATATCCTACGGCTCGTATGAGACGGTGACGGGCAAAGTTGTTTCCGCGGAGGTGGCATCGACCAGGAGACAACGGGTCAAGATATTTGAACTCGTTATTACCGACGGGAGCGGGATGCTCGTCGGGTCGTGGTTCAACCAGCCTTTTATGAAAAAGGCATTCAGGCCCGGCCAGCACGTGATTCTTTCGGGAATCGTAAAGTCCAACCCTTACCGCGGGGGACTTCCGCAGATCGACAATCCTGACTACGAAGTAATGAATGAAGACGATGCGGACAACCTGATCCATACGGGCAGGACCGTGCCGATCTACCGCACGACGGCCGGGTTGTCCGTGCGCTATCTCCGGAACATGATGAAGGTCGTTCTCGACTCCTGCGGAGCGGCAATGCCTGAGATCCTGCCTGAATTTCTTGTAAAAAAGTTCTCCTTCATTTCGCGGGGTGAGGCCCTGGCTGAAGCGCATTTCCCTGCAAAGGAAAAGGACATTTCCGTGCTGAATCGCGGCACGAGCGCGGCGCACCGGAGGCTGAGCTTCGAGGAACTTTTTGTCCTTGAGCTGGGGCTGGCGCTCAGGAAACGGGGAGTTACTGTCGAGAAAAAGGGGATCTCGTTCAAATGCATCGGAACGCTCGAAGCGGGGCTCAGGAAAAGCCTTCCGTTTACACTGACCAGCGCACAGGAACGGGTCATCGGCGAGATCAGGAAAGACATGTGCGCCGAGAGGCCCATGAACCGCCTGGTGCAGGGCGATGTGGGGTGTGGGAAGACCGTCGTGGCCATGGTCGCCTCGCTCACGGCAATCGAGAACGGCTATCAAGCATGCATCATGGCGCCTACGGAAATACTGGCTGAGCAGCATTTTAAAAACATCACCGCAATGGCCGGACCGCTCGGTATCACGGTTCGTTCGCTCACGGGCCGTCTGAGAAAGAAAGAGAAGGAGTCAATACTGAGTGACATCGAATCAGGCGCTGCCGCAATCGTGGTCGGCACCCACGCGCTTATCGAGCAAAACGTTAAGTTCCACAAGCTGGGCCTCGCCGTCATCGACGAACAGCACCGCTTCGGGGTGATGCAGCGCTCGACGCTCACGGCGAAAGGGTATGAGCCCGACGTGCTGGTCATGACCGCAACGCCCATTCCGCGCACCCTGGCGCTCACGGTCTACGGCGACCTCGACGTGTCGGTGATCGATGAGATGCCGCCTGGCAGACTCCCGGTCGTCACGAAACTCTATTTCGAGTCCCGCCGCGGGGAGGCGTACCCGTTTATCGAAAACGAGCTCAAAAAGGGGCGGCAGGTGTACGTGGTCTATCCGCTCGTTGAAGAGTCGGAAAAGATCGACCTCAAGGCCGCGACCGAGATGGCGGCCCATCTTCAGAAGGACATCTTCCCGAAATGGAAGATAGGGTTGCTGCACGGCCGGATGAAAGCGGACGAAAAAGAAGCGGCCATGGCCTCCTTCAAATCCGGGGCGACCCAGATCCTTGTCTCCACCACGGTCATCGAGGTCGGCGTGGACGTGCCGAACGCCGCGATCATGGTGATCGAGCATCCGGAGCGCTTCGGGCTTGCCCAGCTCCACCAGCTCCGGGGCAGGGTCGGCAGGGGGGCTTACCAATCGTACTGCATTCTCATGGGGCCGCGCATGTTCGCCGAAGAGGCGCGGGAGCGGCTGAATGCATTCGCGCGTACCATTGACGGCTTCAAAATCGCCGAGGAAGACCTGAGGCTTCGCGGCCCCGGCGAGTTCTTCGGCACGCGCCAGTCCGGGCTGCCGGACCTGCGCGCCGCGAACATTATTCGCGACGCGGACCTTCTCGAACAGGCCAGGCAAGAGGCCTTCGACCTTGTCGGGAAGGACCCCGAGCTCGAAGGCTATCCCCGGCTTCAGGAGGCGCTCCGGAGCAAGTGGCAGGGAAGGCTCGGGCTCATCAACGTCGGTTGATATTTTCGGGGTATTCTGATAGAGTGGGGAAGTCGGAAAATGAGGCCAGAAGCCGGAAACGCTGCCTCGCGCTTCTTATTATTACGGTTTCTCCGGGAGTTCCAATGACGATCTGGGAAAAAGCAGTTGTCAATATGCAAAGAGGAGCGCAAAAGCTGACAGCCACCGCGGCGACGATTTCCGAACGGGTGAAGGTCGAAATTAATTACGCGCGTTTGCGCATAAAACTCGGCGAGGTCCAAACCGCCATCGACGAGCAACATCGAACCATCGGCCGCCGGGTTGTCGATATGGAACGGCGCTCGGTCCTTCCGAAAAGCACGGAACTGTTGATGAAAGACGACGAAGTTGTCACGGCAGTAACTGAACTTGCGGCGCAGGAGAAAAGGAAGGAAGATATACTTGCCGAACTCGCCGAAATGCGAGAGGCGGCAAAGCCGGCGGTCTCGTCACAGGAGGGTAGAGCCCGATGATGCCCGTATTGCTGCTGGTATTTATGTTCGGCCTTGTCATCGGCAGTTTTCTCAACGTCGCCATCGTGAGGCTTCCGCGCGGACGTTCGATCGTTACGCCCGCGTCGCATTGCCCCCGGTGCAAAGCGCCGATCAAATTCTATGACAACATTCCTCTCGTCAGCTATCTCATACTTCGGGGCAAGTGCAGAAACTGCGGTGAACCTATTTCTTTTCGCTATCCTCTCGTAGAACTTCTGAACGGTCTCTTTTACGTCTGGATCATCTGGATATTCTGGTTGTCCGGTGAAGCGCTTCTCCTGATGGCGTTCTGCTCGTCGCTTATCGTGATCACATTCATTGACCTCGATTTTATGATCATCCCCGATGCGATCTCGCTCCCGGGAATCGTGGTCGGTCTGACGGCGGGACCTTTTTTTCTGTCGGCCCTCGGCGAACCCCTCCCGCTGTATCTGGATCACTTCATGCCCCATGCCGGGCCGCACCTCATCGCCTTCGTGAACTCGGTGCTCGGCATGCTCAGCGGCGCCCTGCCGCTCCTCACGATCGGATGGCTCTGGGAGAAGCTCCGACACGAAGAAGGCATGGGCGGCGGCGACGTGAAACTCATGGGCATGGTAGGGGCGTTTCTCGGATGGAAAGGGGCGTTTCTGACCATTTTTCTCGGCGCCATCGTCGGATCAGTGGTCGGTCTTGCGCTCATGATGCTGAAACTCCACAAAAGGGGTCAGTTGATCCCCTTCGGCCCCTTTCTGGCACTGGGAGCGGTTGCCACGACGTTTTATGGCCCTGAACTTATCTCCTGGTATCTCGGCCTGATAAGGATATGACAGCGCCCGCTCTTCCCATACTGCTTCTCGGGGCGCTGATCGTTCTGTTCGGCGGCGGCGTGCTCTGGGGGCTGATCCGCCGGTACCGACGCGAGCTCGGCATCGGCAAGGAAGAACGGGAAAAAACACCGGACACCGCATTTGTCATCAACGCATTTCACGAGGTCACCAAGCAGCTCAAGGATCGGGCTGAAAACGTCGAAAGCTTCAATGAGAACATTCTCCAGTGCGTGACGAGCGGGGTAATGACCTTCGACAAGAACTGTATCCTGACCACGATCAACCGGGCAGCCGAAGAGACGCTTGGTATTAAACGTGAGCAAACTGTTGGAAAGAACTGCCGTGAGCTGTTCAACGACGGTGACATAACCCGGGCCGTGTACGGCACAATCGAAAGAAAAGAGCCGTCAGCCAGGATGGAAGCGATGCTCGATGTGCCGCCGGGGAACATCTGGCTGGGGTTCAACACCGCGGTCCTGACCGACCGGGAAGGCGCTTCGCTCGGCGTCATCCTCTC
>JBGPHF010000133.1:0-5633 GCA_041484215.1 Nitrospirota bacterium | reverse complement strand
GTTCGATGCCCCGGGCAACGCCAGCGCCCCGTCGGCCGTGCTGAACGTGTTCATGGACACGAAACCGCCGCGGATCCTCTAAAAACCGATAATTATCTTGACATGAGGGCGGTTGTGCTTTAATATGCATTTCTCATCGCGGGGTGGAGCAGTCCGGTAGCTCGTCGGGCTCATAACCCGAAGGTCGTCGGTTCAAATCCGGCCCCCGCTACCAATCAACTCAAAGGCTTAGAGGTTATTCTCTAGGCCTTTTTCTTTTGCCCAAAAAGGCCATTGTGACCGTTTTGTGACTGCATTGAGTCATGATAGGGGATTTGTGTCTTAGAAGATTGTCGTAACAGAGCGCGCAACTCGATACAATAGCCAACAATGGGTCGTGCGGTGTCCTTCCTGAAGCAGCTGAGTCGCTATCCTTGGCAATACATAAAATTACAAACCGTATTTTAATGCCTACTCGGTAAACCCCATTGTCGTTGACATCGATGTGAATCAGGCATATATTCGTGCATACTATCGATAACTCGTCGTTAGTCTTGCCCTGAGGTAAATATGATATTCCAGAAATGTTCCTATCGTGTTGGCAAGGTCATTATCTATTATCTACTTTTCGTGAATCTCTGCGGCAATGTATTCGGAAATGAAATGCCGCTGGAAGGATCTCCCGCAAGCGGGCTTGTCGTCCGTGACGAAAAGGATATTCAGATTGAAAGAGAAGAGCTCTCCATTCGACGAACAAGAATTGAAGTTTCCTACGTTTTTAAGAATGACACTGATAATAATATCGTGACTGAAGTTGGTTTTCCAATCCCCCCTCACCAGCTCGATAGCTCGGGAATAATTACCTATCCGATATATGACGACTTGAAAATTGAAGTGGACGGACTGCCGATACATCGCGGTGAAATAACACACGCAATTGCTGATGGAAAGGACGTAACAACGGTCTTGGAGAGGCTGAATATTTCGATCAAGGATTTTGGAAAAAATTCAAGTCAAAAGAAGGGGTTCTACTGGTTTGGACCTTATTTTAATAGTTTGGGTAAAAATGAACAGAAGGAACTTATAGACTCGGGCTTAGCAAAAATAGATTCAGCATCTGAAGCTTTCAGGGGCGAGAAGCGCTTCTACTATCCTGCCTGGTCTGTGGAAACCACGTACCATTGGACGCAAGCATTTCCTGCAAAGAGGAAGACTTCAACAAAAATCACGTATACGCCTAATCCGTCTCAGTCAAGTAACTTTGATGTGGAAAGAGAACTTATAAGCGGACGAAAAACCGCCGACCTTCATAAAGCTGATCCGGCGGAGTTGTTTTGCTTGAATGACGAGCTTGTAAAATGGGAGAAGGCACGAGATTCGAGGTTGGAAGCTGATAGTGTGGATTACATTCTTACAACCGCAAATCACTGGAAGAAACCTATAGGAGAATTTAACCTCGTTATCGAATCTGATCCGACGACACGTTATAATGAACGAGCCAGCACATGCTTTGAATCGGAAAGACTGCATAAAATCGATGAAACGCGATATGAAGCGACGATAAAGGATTTTGTTCCGAAAGGTGAAATAAGTGTTTTCTTCTTATCCTACCCCCCCGCGCTCAATGAACGTCCTTCTCGTGAGCTGGCGTTGTTTCGTTGCGCGCACTATTTTAGAAGCAAACAAAGTTATGACGGAGACCGCAGATATTATAAATCTAAAGATTTGCAGCGGTGGAATGACGATGGTGCCGGCGATGAAGACATCATGCCCCAGCTTTGCATTAAAACACTGAGAAATGAAATTTATGCTCGGCATGGAAGAATTTTTACCACAGCTGAGATGGAGAAGATATTCGAAGCAGCTCCCTGGTATAAACCCAGATCTGATTTTAAGGAATCCGATCTCAATGAAATTGAAAAGAAAAATATTGAGTTTATTACAGAATATGAGAAAAAGATGGGGGGATGGCGCTGATCTACTACCAAACAACTACCAAACAACTACCAAACAACTCCAGGGGTTCCAGCGATGCTGGAGCCCCTTTTTGTGTGTGCAGTTGTTGTTGGCGCAGACCCTGCTGATTTGCAGGAAGGGACGATGGCAGAGATTAACCTGATTCGTTTCCTTGCTCAATAAAACGAGGCGCCCTGTTCCCGGGGCGCCTCGTTGCAAGGACTACTGTTTAAAGGGGGCTGCTCTTACGTCCAGCGAGACGCCCGGCGATTCGGACCGGCACTGCGGAAGTCTCCGGATTTGCCGCCGTCTCTTTTCGTATTTCTTCCCTCGTCTCTTGAGGGGCGGGTATCCGCGGAAACCCTGTTGCGCGGAGCGTAGTCGGAGGTATTCCTGGGCGATGCGCTGCGCGCGCCGTAGGGCTTTCTCGCGGACGCTCCTGCCCAGCGTTTGCCGGATGACGGCATTGACGATCCGCCGCTGCTTACGCGGCGAAGCGGGCGCGCCGGCTCCAGCCCGGGGATCACCGACTGGGGGATCGACTGGCCGATGTAGCGCTCGATCGAACGAAGAGAATCGACCTCTTTGCCCGAGGCGAAGGAGATGGCGATGCCCGTGGCCCCGGCCCTGCCCGTACGTCCGATGCGATGCACGTAGTCTTCAGCGTTTTTCGGAAGGTCGTAATTGATCACATGGGTGATCCCGGTGACGTCGAGCCCGCGCGCGGCAACGTCCGTTGCCACGAGGAGGCGGATCTTGCCGCGCCGCATGTTCATGATCGTGCGGTTGCGCGCGTTCTGGTTCATATCGCCGTGCAGGGCCGCTGCTGAATGGCCCTGGGCGTTCAGCTCGTTCGTCAGCTGGTCCGCGTTCCGCTTGGTGCCGGAAAAGATGATCGCCCGGGTCATGCCGCTGTCGGAGATCAGGTGTTTCAATAGTCTGTTCTTGTGCTGCATGTCGTCAGCCACATGCAGGCGCTGTTCGATCGCTTCGAGCGTGGTCTTCTTGCCCGCGATCTCGACCCGGACCGGGTCCTTGAGCAGGCGCTGCGCCAGCTTCGCCATGGCATTGTCCATCGTTGCCGTGAACATGAGGGTCTGGCGGGACTCCGGCGTTGCCGCGGCAATGGTGTCCACCGCTTCGCTGAAGCCCATATCGAGCATCCGGTCCGCTTCATCGAGGATCAGGATCTCAAGCCGGGAAAAATCGATGCGTCCCCGTTCCATGTGGTCCATGAGACGTCCGGGAGTGGCCACGATCAGGTCCACGGGCTGGGACAAGAGCCGCTGCTGTTCGAAGTAGGGCATGCCGCCCAGGATCGCTCCGCTTCGGATGCGCATGAACTTTCCGTAGGTCGCGACCGCCGCGGTCACCTGGTTTGCCAGTTCGCGCGTGGGCGTGAGCACGAGCACGCGGGGGCCCTTCGACCTTCCCGTGGCTTTGGACGGCGCGCTTATGCGCATGAGCGCAGGCAGCACGAAGGCCGCGGTCTTGCCCGTGCCGGTCTGCGCCGTGGCGATCAGGTCCTGGCCGGCCAGGGCCTTGGGGATGGCCTGCTCCTGGATGGGAGTGGGCGTGGTGTAGCCGCAGAGTTTTATTGCTTTGAGGATCGGTTCGTTGAGCTCCAATTTCGAAAAAGACATTCTGTTTCCTTTCAAGGGACCGCTGCTTTTCACGAGAGCGAAGCATGAAAAAGCTTTTTTGACACTGATAACGACTGATCCGGCCATGATCCACCCTCGCAGGTCTTCATGGAATATTCAGTCAAAATCAATATAAAAAAACGTTCGTGCAGACTTTCCGTGACCAGAGGTCAAAGAGGTTTGCGTGCGGGCCGCAGAGACACACCAGTATCCCTGAGAGCGAAGACGACGCCAGCACAAATATGACCGGCATAACTCCATCGTTCGCCAACCATAGGTGCTGATGCCAATTCAGAGTGGGAGCTGAAAGCAAGGGGGGTTGATGATCGATGATATGAAGGGCTGGGAGATGGTGACGTGTGAGTGTACTTCAGTCAAATCCAGCCGCATTGTTAAACAGTCGACCTTCATCATACAGGATTTATTCAGAATAGCAAGCATTATTTTGGGGGCAGAGGGCTGTCCGCATCGGCGGGGGCGCGAAAATGCCGCTTGCCTGGCCGATCTTTTTATGGTACGTTATTCAGACAGGAGGAAAAGCATGAAAATCAGCGAAGACATCCGGCCCGTGACCTACCTGAAATCAAAGGCCGCGGACATGTTGCAACAGATCAACGAAACGCACAGGCCGGTCATCATCACCCAAAACGGGGAACCCCGCGCCGTTCTGCAAGACCCTGAATCGTATGAGCGCATGAAGTCCGCGATAGGCCTGATGAAGCTTCTGGCGCAGGGAGAAGAGGACATCCGGAAAGGCAGAACCACGGAACAGGAAGAGATGTTCAAGCGTCTTGAAAGCAGGCTGAAGGCCGGGAAGCACCGGAAAGCCGATGAGTCGTAATTATCCCGTCAAATGGACGTCCACGGCAGAGCATGATCTGGATTCAATCGCCGGATTTATCGCCGAGGACAGTGTCGATGAAGCGCTGAAGATTTTAGAAAAAATACGCAAGAAGGCGGCTGGTTTATATGTGCTGCCCGAGCGGGGCCGCGTGGTGCCCGAGTTGAAGGAACAGGGGATTATTCTCTATCGGGAAATAATTCTTTCCCCCTGGAGGATGATCTACCGGATAGCCGGTCAGACCGTGTACGTCCTTGCCGTTTTCGATGCGCGGCGCAACCTGGAGGACATCCTGCTCGACCGGTTTACCGGTTGAAGCACGGTAAAAAGGCCCCCAGGCCGCTTCGCGCGCAGAGAACTACAGAAAGCTTCCCGACGAATCAAGCCGCCTTGAGCACGATTTTACCGCGCGCCTGCTCCGTTTCGCTGTACGCCAGGGCCTCCTTCGCCTGGTCTAAGGGAAATACCTTGTCGATGGCGACCCTGATCTTTCCTTCCTCGATCCGGGACTTCATCCAGTCCATGTCCGCCTTCGTGGGGCCGCCCGGCACGGTCTTCGCTTTCTTTCCCCCGTCTTCGGTTGCTCCGCCGATGGGGTAGGTGCTGACATAGATCCCGTTCGGGCTGAGGACGTTCCTGCACTCCTCGAAGGTGCGCTTGGCAACAGCATCGAAGATGATGTCATAGCGCAGGCTGCCTTTGGTAAAGTCCTCTTTGATATAGTCGATCACCGTGTCCGCGCCCAGACTCCTTACGAACCCCGCGTTCGCTCCCTTGCAGACCGCCGTGACCTCCGCGCCGAAGACCTTGGCGATCTGGACCCCGAAGTGCCCCACGCCGCCCGACGCGCCGACGATCAGCGTCTTTTTGCCCGCGCTGATTCCTCCGGCGTCACGCAAGGCCCGGAGCGCGGTCAGCCCCGCGATAGGGATCGCCGCGGCCTCTTCAAAGGAGATATTCCCCGGCTTGGGATAGACCGTCTGTTCGGACGCCACCGCGAATTCGGCAAAGGACCCCAGTTTGCGGATGCTCGGGATGGCTATGACATGGTCTCCTTTTTTAAACTCCTTTACCGACGCCCCGGTTTCCACGACCTCGCCCGCGCATTCCCTTCCGAGCACCATCGGGAACGCGTCTGCCGCGGAGCGCAGCATGCCCTCGCGGATCTTCCAGTCCACGGGGTTAACTCCCGCCGCGCGGACCCTGATGAGCAC
>JBGPHF010000132.1:0-5647 GCA_041484215.1 Nitrospirota bacterium | reverse complement strand
CTGGAAGCGGCTCCGGTCAAGCCCGTCTACGAGGTATTTCCAGTCCCGCGGCGTGCCTGAACTGCCGTGTACGAACAAAACGGTGGTCTTCTTTTCGTCGAATTCTTCGAGGCCGAAGAGGAACCCCTGGGTATGGGCCATCAGGTTTACCGGATTGTAGAGGCCGGTGTCGCCGAACTCGGGATCAAAGAAATCGTCGTCGAGAGAGGTGTAGATATAGCTCGTGTCCCGCATCTTGACTTTGAGGCGGAAAACGGTTTTTCCCGGGTTGTCGAAATCCACGGTGATCGGCGGACCTGCCACAACGCAGTTCCCGTTCCCGGAACTATCAGGGGCCATGGTTACGGACAGCTCCTGGCCGACGAGCTCGTTTCGCTCGAAATAGCCGTTGTGGTTCAGGTCGGCAAAGACGAATAGAGCGTAATCCCCCTTGGGGAGGAACAGCGTGTAATCCTCGCCCGGCCCCCGGAGCGTTACCAGGGCAACGATCTCGTTCGGCTTATACTGGCTGCTGACAGCCGCAAGGAGCAAGGGCTCTTTCCGCTGTCCTGGTTGGATGATCTTGCCGCAGAGGAGCAAAGAATCTCCGGGAGCGTACCGGTTCAGCATGGACATGCGCGGCGTGGTTTCGACTATCGCGCGCAAGGCGGACTGGCGAGTGTAGAGCCGCAGATAGCCGCAGCCGGGAAGACTAGCGTACAGAAGAGCTGAAAAGATAACTATGAAGAGAGGCAGGGGGCTGCGCATGATCCTTCGTTTTCCCATGCCGCATATTATAACAGGAGAGGTCCGTTCTTTCTATGGGAAAAATTTCTCTCCCCGTGCCGCCATCCCGATGAGCGATTGCGGTGGGGAGAAACGTTCGCCGTGTTTTTTCGCGTAGACCCCGAGCTTTTCGACGATTGTTTTTATACCGAGGGTGTCGGCGTACCTGAGCAATCCGCCGCGGAACGGCGGGAAGCCGATGCCGAAAATGAGGGCCGCGTCGAGGCGCTCCGGAGTATCAATGATATTTTCCTCAAGGCAGAGCGAGGCCTCTTTTATCATGAGCAGAACAGCCCGCTCCACGATATCCCCGGGCTCGAGTTTTTTTCCGCTGCCGGAGTGTTGGACTATTTCGCCGGTGATTGAGGCGTCCGGTCCGCTACGCTTTCTCCCCTGATAGACGTAAAAGCCCCTGCCGTTCTTTTTCCCGAGATAACCGTCCCGGTGCAAGTTCCCGAGCAGACCCGAGGGCTTTACCCGTTCACCCAGCCCCTGGTACAGGATTTCGGAAACTTTGTGCGCGATGTCGATCCCGATCTCGTCGAGCAGGATGAAGGCGCCCATGGGCATGCCGAACCCGAGCAGCGCTCCGTCGATATCTTCGATCGTGCCGCCCGCCTCGAGCAGCGCGATCGCTTCTCCGAGATAAGACATCAGCACGCGGTTCACGAGAAAACCGGGTCCGTCGTTTACGATTACGGGGAGCTTGCCCAGCCTGCGTGAGAGCGTCGCGATTGCCGCGATGGTTTTTTCCGATGTTCTGGCGCCCCGCACGATCTCGACAAGCGGCATTTTATTTACCGGGTTGAAAAAGTGCATGCCCACGACTTTGTCGGGTTGTTGCGAAGCGGAGGCCAGTTCGCCGATCGAGAGGGAGGACGTATTGGAGGCAAAAACGGTGTTTTTGTTGGCCTTTTGTTCAAAATCTCGTAGCACGGATTTTTTTATTTCCAGGTCCTCGACCACGGCTTCGATCGCCACGTCAACATGTTCGAGACCCGAATAATCCGTGGCGCCCGTGATGCGGTCGAAGCTATCCCTGGCCTGGATGGGCGTCAAGATGCCTTTCTTTCGTCTTGTCTTCAAGACTTCCCAGGCCTCCCTAAGGCCAGCACCCACTGCTTTGGTGTTGATGTCCTTCATCCTGACGCTGATTCCTTTTTCCGCCAGAAGTTCGGCAATGCCGCCGCCCATGACGCCCGCGCCGAGCACGCCGGCTTTCGTGACCTTCAGGGAGGGCGGGCCGGCGTCCTTCTTGAGCTTCTCATTGAGGTAAAAGACGTTTATCAGGTTCTTCGATATTTCGGTCGGAGCAAGCTTCCCGAGTAGTTTTGCCTCGTTGATGAATCCCGCCTCCCTGCCGTGTTTCATCCCATAGCGGACGGACTCCAGCGCCTCGATAGGCGCAGGGTAATTGCCGCGCGTTTCTTTGAGCACGTTCTTTCTCGCCATGCCGTAGATGAAATGCCTGGTCAGAGGGTTGCCTTCGATCAGCCTGACAAGAACCGGTCTTTTTGCACGTACCCGCGTGAGACGGCTTCCACCGGCGGCCTTTTGCGCCAGAACGATTGCCCTTTGTTGCAAAAGTTCTTTATACGTTACTTCATCCGCGAGGCCGATCTTGCGCGCTTTTTTAGAATAGACGGACTTGCCCGTGAGAATCATGTCCAGACTGTTCAAAAGCCCTACCAGCCGCGGCAGCCTCTGGGTGCCGCCGAAACCCGGAATAATGCCGAGCTTGACCTCAGGAAGGGCGAGGGCTGTCTTCTGGTCATTGCTGATGACCCGGTAGGTGCAGGCCAGGGCCAGTTCCATACCGCCTCCCATGCAGGGGCCGTGGATGGCCGCGACCGTGGGGAAGGGCAGGGTCTCGAGTTTCTTGAAAACGGCCTGCCCGTTGCGGGCAAGAGCCGTGCCCGTTTCAACAGCGGAGATTTTACTTATCTCGGCGATGTCGGCCCCCACGATGAAGCTCTCCGCTTTACCGCTCCGGAACACGAGCGCCTTGATTTCCTTCTTTGCGCCAAGCTCGTCGAGCACCCCGCTCAGTTCATCCATGACGGCGGTGGTGAGCTTGTTCACTTTTTCTTCCGGAACGTCGAAGGTGAGGATGGCGATGCCGTCCGGGCGCACTTCATAGATGAATGCTGGCATGTGTTTACTTCCTCTCCACGATCATCGCGCCGCCCTGGCCGCCGCCGATGCAGAGCGTGGCAAGGCCGATCGAAAGGCCGCGCCGTTCCATTTCCTTGAGGGCCGTGAGCACGATCCTGACGCCCGAGGACCCGACGGGATGCCCCAGCGCGATGGCGCCTCCGTTGACATTCATGATGTCTCGCCTGAACTCTCCGAAGGGTTCTTCCCCCCGAAGATGTTTGTTGAAGAATTCCTTCGAGACCGACGCCTTTTCACACGCGAAGACCTGCGCGGCAAAGGCCTCGTTGAATTCGATCAGGTCGATGTCTTTCATCTTCATGCCCGCGAGCTTGAGCGCCTTGTGGGTGGCAAAGACCGGGCCGAGACCCATGCGCGCGGGGTCGAGCCCGGCAAAAGCGACCGACTTGATATGCCCAAGCGGTTTATAGCCGAGTTGTTTCGCCCGGTCGGCGCTCATGATGAGCGCGGCTGCCGCGCCGTCGGTAATCGGCGATGAATTGCCGGCGGTAACGGTCCCATAGCGCTTGTCAAAGTACGGAGGGAGCTTTTCGAGGGCCTCCATGGTCTGATTTTTCCGGGGGCCGAAGTCCTCTTCCACGGCCTCGAACTTTGACGGCACAAAGAACGGGACGATTTCGTTCTTGAATTTTCCTGTTTCATTTGCCGCGGCCCAGCGCTTGTGGCTCATGAGCGCGAACTCGTCCTGTTCGCGCCGGGTGATGCCGAAATCACGGACGAGCACCTCCGCGGTCTCCCCCATGATGAGGCCCGAGATCGGGTCCGTGAGTCCGTCGATCAAGCCGATCTGCGGCACAAAGTCCTTCGGCCGCAGTGAAAGTACGGCCTGTATCTTTGCCCCGAGCGTCTTGGCCCGCTGGGCGGCCGTTATGACGTCGCGCAGTTTCTTCTTTAAGTAGTAGGAATAATTGGACATGGATTCTACGCCGCCGATCAGCACGATTTCGCTCATCCCGGCAAGGATCTGCGTGTACGCGCTCGCCATGGCCTGCATGCCCGAGGCGCAGTTTCTCTGTACGCTGTAGGCCGGGATGCGCTCGGGGATGCCGGAGCGGAGCGCGATGACCCGAGCGATGTTCGCCGCTTCCGCCGGCATGCCCGCATTGCCGATGATCACCTCGTCGATGAGTTCCGTATCAATGCCGGTGCGTGCGATCAACTCCTTTGTCACGGCGGCGCCGAGGTCGACGGCCGGCACATCCTTGAACACCGTGCCCGCTTTTGCGTAGGGGGTTCGGAAGCCGTCAATGATGACGATGTCTTTCATGATCACCTCGAAAAGTACTTTTTACCGGACAGAGCCCACAGAAAATAAGAACTATCCTTTGGACGCGGATGAACGCAGAAAAAGCGGATTTAAGATTGGAACGAAAAAGGAAATAGCCATTTATCCGCCTCTATCTGCATATATCTGCGGCCCCCGGGGATTTATTTTACGGGCGCTTTTTTCGCTTCTTCATCCCTGAGCGCCCTTCTGAGCACCTTGCCCACGAGGGTTTTCGGGAGCTGGTCGCGGAACTCGATCTCTTTCGGCACCTTGAATTTTGAAAGCTGTTCGCGGCAATACGCAATTATCTCCGCCGCCGATGCGCTCTGTCCCTCCTTCAGGACGATGTAGGCCTTGATCTTCTCTCCCAGGAACTCCTCGTGCGGAAGCCCCACGACCACCGCCTCTTTGATCTTCGGATGCATGTACAGCACTTCCTCGACCTCGCGGGGATACACATTCTCGCCCACGGTCTTAATCATGTCCTTGATGCGGTCCACGATATAGAAGTAACCTTCGTCGTCCATTTTGGCGATGTCTCCCGTGTGGAGCCATCCGCCCCGAAGGGCCTGGGCCGTCTCCCCGGGTTTGTTCCAGTAGCCTTTCATCACCTGCGGGCCTTTGACCACGAGCTCTCCTGCCTCGCCCACCGGCAGCTCGCGCGCGCCTGTCTCGAGGTCGACGATCCGGGCCTCGGTGTCGGGCCACGGCAGGCCGATGCTTCCGACCTTGCGTTTGCCGAAGATCGGGTTTGCGTGGGTCACGGGAGAGGCTTCGGACAGGCCGTAGCCTTCCACGATCCGTGCCCGGGTCAGGCGCTCGAAGTGCTCCTGGACCTCATGCATGAGCGGCCCCGCCCCGCTGACGGCGGCTTTGAGCGAGGTGAGGTCGTACTTGCCGATCTTGGGATAATTGCTGATCGCGAGGTACATGGCCTGAATGCCGGGGAAAATTTCAGGCCGGTATTTTTCAATGGCCTCGAGCACTTCCCGGGTATGAAACTTCGGGAGGAGGATCTGCTCCGCGCCGATGAGAATGCCGAGGTTCATGGCCGTGGTCATTCCGTACACATGGAAGAAAGGGATGACGCTCAGGATGATCGCCTCTCCTTCGCCTCTCAGGGTGAGCCACTCCCTGCTTTGCACGGCGTTTACCACGAGGTTCCGGTGCGTCAGAACCGCTCCTTTGGGAATTCCGGTCGTGCCTCCGGTATACTGGAGCAGGGCGGTATCGTTGGCTGATATGTCCGTATCGAGCGGATCGCCGGAAACGGCCTTTACCAGATCGAGGAAATCATAAATCGGCGGCACGCGTTTGACGCTTACCCACTGTTTTTCGGCCATCGCCTTGAGGGGGTAGAGGATGTTTTTCGGGAAGGGCAGGTAATCCTTGATCCCGCACAGGAGCAGATGCTTTACGTCCGTTCGGGGCAAGACTTTT
>JBGPHF010000131.1:0-5667 GCA_041484215.1 Nitrospirota bacterium | reverse complement strand
GTGGACGACCTCGCGGGGCGACATGTCCAGACCTGAGCAAGGAGACAGACAGGTATGGACATGCAAATCAGCCTTGATGCGCCTGAGCGCCACGAATACCCGCCTTATACAATCTCCCGACCAGTTCAAAAGCCGATAAATCGCTCACCAGAATCGGGATGCCTTCTTCCCCGGCCTTGACCACGGTGTCTTTTTCCGGATGCCGGCCCTGGACCAGAATAATGGCCGCAAGGTCCTTGTGGGATGCGACAGCCACGACATTTTGATGAATGTGCAGCGTAATCCAGACGTTGCCGTCTTCCGCGTGGGCCAACACATCGGACAGGAGGTCGCTCACGTACCCGCCGGTCACTTCGCGGTCGAGGAGGCCGGAACCGGCCTCAACCCCCAGAGCAAATTCCTGCACAAGATCGTTCAGTTTCATCCCGGCCCCGTTCAGCTCGTGTAATAGAACTGCATGGTCAGATGCGTTCCTTCGGGAACCGATGATTTGAGCTCCATCTCATCGGCGCACTTCTTTATGTTCACCAGGCCCATGCCCGCGCCGAACCCCAGTTCCCGGACCCAGTCGGGCGCCGTGGAATAGCCCGCCTGCATGGCCTTCTCGATATCGGGTATGCCGGGGCCGCTGTCGATCGCTTCGACGACGATCCCCCACTTTTCCACCTGGGCGCGGATCTCGCCGCCTTTGGTGTAGGATGCGAGGTTGATCTCCGCTTCATAGGTGGCTACTCCGATCCTCCTGAGGAGCGGGGGACAGACGCCCAATTTCTTGAGCGCGTTCTTGAGTTCACTCGCCGCCTTGCCCGCGTCCTTCAGTGTCTGGCCGGTTATGCCGTATTTGAAGGTAAAACTGATTTCGTCAGCCGATACGTCCTCGAAAAACTTCCGCATCGTCGGCCGCTGGCGCGCCAGGCTCGCTTTAGCTTCGGAATGGTCGTATTCGAGCTCAAGCGTCCGGAGCAGGCCCTCGACGATACTCCCCTTGGTGATGATGCCGACCAGCTGATCGTTCCGGTCAAGCACTGGGTATCTCCGGAATGCAAGCTTGGTAAACCTGGCGATGCAGTGGACAAGCAGTTCGTCCACGTACAGACACTCGACTTTGGTCTTCATCCGCTCCCGGACCGGGGCGTTGATGGCGTTGTCCGTCAAGGCATTGATCAGGTCTTCGATGCTGACCATGCCCACGAGCTTGCCGTTCTCCACCACCGGCGTGCCGGAGATGCGGTTGTCGCGCAGGATGAGCCGGAATTCCGCCATGGTCTGATCGGGCCCGACGGTGACCATCTTGGAGGCCATGACCTCGCCCACCGTAAGCTCATAGGCCATTTCCTGGGTCTTGGATACCCGGTCCAGCGTTTCCTGCTCCCTGCCCTGCTGAGTTCTGGTCATTGCCGCTCAGGCACCCCTTTGAGGCCGTTCAGGTACAGAACGCCGCAGGCCTCGAACATGGTGAGCTTTGTGGTGAAAAGGGGTATCTCTTTCTGTTTTGCCAGGGTCACTGTTTCCGCTTCAGGCTGTTTCCCGCGCACCACGCAGACCGCTTTGATGTCGGCGATGTCTGCGGTCCGGACGGCCTGGGGATTTGTGATCCCCGTGATCAGGATGCCGTTCGCGTGAGTGCGGCCGAGCACGTCGCTCATGAGGTCGGCGCTGAAGCAGCGGTCCACTTCGAGGTCGAGCAGACCGTTCCCGACCAGAATTTCCGCTTGAAGCAGCTTGGCGATCTCTCTGAGATTCATAATGCTATTGTTCCTTTACCGGTCGCACTCGCCGAGCACGATATCGATCGTCCCGATGCAGGCGATGACATCCGCCATCATATGCCCGGTCACCATTTTGGAAAGCGCGCTTATGTGCACGTACGAGGGGGCTCGGATCTTGATGCGGTACGGCTTGCCGCTCCCGTCGCTCACTATATAGAAGCCGAGTTCGCCCTTCGGCGCCTCGGTCGCCACGTACACCTCGCCCTTGGGCATGGGGACCCACTTGCTCATGAGCACAAACTGGTGCGCGAGCGACTGCATGCTCTGCATCACCTGGGTTTTTTCGGGGATGGCGTAGCGCGTGTCGTTGGTCGTGATAGGGCCCGGCTGCATCATGTCGAGGCACTGTTTGATGATCCGGTTGCTCTGGCGCATCTCGTTGATGCGCACGATATACCGGTCGTAGACGTCGCCGTTCTTGCCCAACGGCACGTCGAACTCCACTTTATCGTAGGCTGCGTAGGGCTCGACTTTGCGCAGATCGTAGTCCACGCCCGAACCGCGGAGCGTACCGCCGGTCAGGCCGTAGTTGATCGCATCCTCCGCCGAGAACACGCCGATGCCCACTGTGCGCTTGAGCCAGATGCGGTTCTCACGGATGAGCGTATCGTACTGTTCGAGCCGCTTCGGGAAGATTTCGGTAAATTCCCGGCACTTGTCGATAAAATCACGCGGCACGTCGTTCCGCAAACCGCCGATACGGACATAGCTCACGGTCTGTCGGGCGCCCGTCACCATCTCCGTGAGGTCGAGGATGAGTTCCCGCTCCCGCAGCGTGTACATGCAGACCGTCATGGCGCCGATGTCCAGGGCATGAGTGCCGAGCCACACCAGATGCCCGGAAAGCCGCGTAAGCTCGGCCATCAGCGTCCGGATGAACTGCGCCCGCTCAGGGACCTCGATGCCGGCAAGCCTCTCCACGGCAACCACGTAGCCCAGGTTATTGTTCATGCAGGTGATGTATTCCAGCCGATCGGTCATGGGGATGATCTGATGGTAGGTCCTGCTCTCCATCCATTTCTCGATCCCGCGGTGCAGGTAGCCCGGACGCGGGTCGCAGCCCACCACGGTCTCACCCTGCAGGTCGAGCACCAGGCGCAGCACGCCGTGGGTGGCCGGGTGCTGGGGCCCCATGTTTAATGTTATTTCTTTCTGAACGATCTCTTTCGTTACCGTATCGGACATAGGTTCACCTGAAGTACCTATAAGTCTTATAGGGACTTATAAGTCGAATTGAATAATCAGTAGCCTTTCAGCGGGTATTCCTTCCTGAGCGGGTGCCCTTCCCAGTCTTCGGGCAGCAGGATCCTGCGGAGGTCGGGATGGCCGTTGAACGTGATTCCCATGAGGTCGTAGGTTTCGCGCTCGTGCCAGTTGGCCGTATGCCAGACCGAGGAGACCGTGTCGATTCGCGGGTCCTCTTCCGGCACCCGTGCCTTCAGGCGGATGCGATGGCGATAGACGGTCGAGATAAGATTGTAAACGACTTCGAATCGGGGCCCGGCATCTCCGGGATAGCGGGAAAAGTCGACGGCGGTAAGGTCGGCCAGGTGGTCCATCCTGAGCAACGGTTCATCGCGCAGAAAAAGGCAGACGTCCTTGATCATCTCCTTTTCGAGCTGGACGCCGACCTGTCCGGCATGGGTTATTATGCCCGTGACCTGACCGGCGAATTTTTCTTCAATCATCTTGGCGATCTGTAGGGAATCCATACCACCTCGTTCACTGGCCATGCCTGTCTTACTTGCGTGGCGTGCGGATCTTGAGCTGTGCGGCGCGTGATGAAAAAATTATCGTTGAAGGCCTTCTGCACCCGTAAATCTTTACTTCCGGACGTAGTGTTCTTTCCTGATCTTTTCCTGGAGCTTCATGATGCCGTTCATCAGTGCTTCGGGCCGGGGCGGACAGCCCGGGATATACACGTCCACCGGGACGATATTGTCCACGCCCTGAACGACGCTGTAGGTGTTGAAGATGCCGCCGGAGCCGGCGCAGCTCCCCATGGCGATCACGTATCGAGGTTCGGGCATCTGATCGTAGACGCGGCGCACGATCGGCGCCATTTTCTTGGTGAGGGTGCCGGCGACGAGCAGGAGGTCGGATTGCCTGGGCGAGGGGCGCGGCACCGTGCCGAAGCGGTCGAAATCATGCTGGGGGGCGGAATAATACTGGATCATTTCGATGGCGCAGCACGCGAGACCGAAGGTCATCGGCCAGACCGAGCAGGACCGGCACCAGTTCAGGAACCCGTCGACCGTCGTGGAAACATAGCCTTCTTCGAGGAGGTTCTGCATTACTCCCATTCGAGTGCACCTTTCTTCCATGCGTAGAAGTATCCTACGAGCAGAATAACGATGAAGATAACCATTTCCAAAAGGCCGTACAGGCCGATGCGGTTGAACGCCACGGCCCAGGGATAGAGGAAAACGGCTTCGATGTCGAATATCAGAAACAGCATTGCAACGATGTAGTAACGAATGGAGAACTTCTGACGGGCGTCCGTGAAGGGGGTGATGCCGGACTCGTAGGTGAGCAACTTTTCGGGATAGGGGTTGCTCGGCCGGATAAACCACCCGGCAATGAGCATGCCGAACCCAACAGCAGTGCCGAGCAGCAGGAAAACCACTATCGGAAGAAAGTGGCCCGGCAGATACGTACTTGGCGTCATACGCTACTCCCAACAAAGTATTAAATTTTGAATTACTATAATTTCTAAAACCGGTGCATATTAGAATAACGGGCGTTATTTGTCAATAAAAAAAAGTTATACGATTATAAAAAGAGAACGATCCCGCGCGTCGAGCTCATCCCGCGGCGGTCGGAGCATAAGACGCTTGTTTTCGACCATCCGATACGGTACAATTGACCGTCATTTACTGCAACCAAAGGAGGATACCGTGGATCCCCACGCCAAAAAAAAGCTTCTGTCCTTCTACAATTTTCACCTGAATAAATTCGGCGACCGGCCGGAGGCGCTTCGCTGGACCCCTCAGGGACAGCTCCGGCGGTTCCACATGCTCGCCGATATCGCGCCGACCAAGGAACTCAACAACAGCACAATACTCGATTATGGCTGCGGCACCGGTGACTTTTACCGGTTTTTAAAGCGAAGGGGCATTACCGTCAAATACACGGGCGTGGATATCAACGAGAACTTCATCAATCTAGCCAGGCAAAAGTACCCCGAATGCACCTTTTCGGTCTTGAATGACGCTGAGAACGCGTTTCAGGGATTTTACGATTACATCTTCATCTGCGGCGTGTTCAACCTCCAGGTGCCGGGCATCGATGAAGATTTAAAGAATGCGCTCGTCTCGCTCTTCGGGCACTGCAATAAAGGACTCGCGCTGAACGCACTCTCGACGCATACTCCGGTAAAGGACCCCGAACTCCACTTCACGTCCCCGGAAGAGATGGTCAAATTCGCCATAGAAAACCTCTCCCCCTCCGTGGCCCTGCGGCACGACCGTATCCCGAACGATTTCACTCTTTACGTCTACAGCGCGCACAACGAGGTAGAGCTCTGAGAGCGCTTACGAAACCCGACGGACCGGAGCGAAGAGGCTAAGACTAAGATGGACAGCCTGCGGACAGTGAAATACGTTACGGGCAGAGAGAGACAGTATGATTGAGCGAGTCGTGAGGCATGCCCGTCGCTTCAATCTTCCTCTTCCAGTTCCTCTTCTTCCAGGCCGTCGTGGCTGAATGGCCCCCTGATTCCTAGTTCCTTGATCTTTTTCCTGAGCGTATTGCGGTTGATGCCGAGAAGATGGGCGGCGCGCACCTGATTGCCTTCGGTCTTTTTGAGCACCAGGGTGAGGAGCGGTTTCTCGACACGCTGGATCACGAGGGAGTAGATGTCGCCGGTCTCGAGCCCTCCCATGCGCTCAACGAGGTC
>JBGPHF010000130.1:0-5674 GCA_041484215.1 Nitrospirota bacterium | reverse complement strand
GCTTAAAAATATTTCAAACTAACAACGGAAAGTCCCACGATATCGAATGCTGAGCGTGGATAGTTTTGATTTCAGATAATCCCGGACCTCAGCGGCCAATAGGTTCAGCTCCCGAAGTCGTTTCCTTCCTGGGGGTTCACAGAGATATAGCCCTCACCAAATATTTTTGCCATCTCCTCTCCCTTTACTCCCGTAGATAACCGACAGACTATGTAAATACAGTAGAATCTTTTGAATCGTATTTGCCGTCGCGCACGGGAATCCCCGCGGTACAGGCCGCTATTCACGAAAATACCTGTTGACAGGCGCGCCCCGCCGCGGGTAATATCCACATCGCAAATCGAATAAAACCGGCGCGGATACCTTTATGCTGTTCAATTCCTACGAATACTTTTCCGTTTTTCTGCCTCTCACGGTAACCATCTACTTTCTGCTCAACCGGCGGCGCTACACGAAGGCTGCAACTGCGTGGCTGGTCCTGGCCTCGCTCGTGTTTTACAGCTGGTGGAATGTCAAATACCTGGCCCTGATAACCAGCAGCATCCTCGTCAATTTCGGCGTTGGCTCGGCCCTGGGTAAAATGGGGAAGGACCGCCCGGAAGACCGGGCGCGGAAATCCGTTCTTGTGCTCGGCATTCTTTTCAACATGCTGCTGCTCGGTTACTATAAGTACGCGGACTTTTTTATCTCCAACGTGAATGCCCTGACGGGACTTGGCCTGGGCGTCCAGAAGATCATTTTGCCTTTGGGCATCAGTTTCTTCACGTTTACGCAGATCGCTTACCTGGTGGACACCTACAAGAACACGGCCCGGGAATACGACTTCCTCAATTACTCGTTGTTTGTCACGTTTTTCCCTCACCTGCTCGCCGGACCCATCATCCATCACAAGGAAATGATGCCGCAATTCGCGAGCGTCCGCAACAAGGCGCTCAATTACCGGAACATATCGTTCGGCCTCTTTCTTTTTTTTATCGGGTTGTTTAAAAAGATCATTATCGCCGACGAACTCGCGCCGGTCGCGAATGCCGGGTTCGACGCCATGAAATCCCTGACGTTCGTCGAGGCCTGGGTGACGAGCCTGTCCTACACGCTCCAGCTGTATTTTGATTTTTCCGCGTACACCGATATGGCGCTGGGCGCGGCCTTGCTGTTCAATATCAAGCTCCCGTTCAATTTCAACTCTCCCTACAAGGCCCTGGACATAGCCGATTTCTGGCGGCGCTGGCATATGACCTTGAGCCGGTTCCTCCGGGACTACATTTATATTCCTCTCGGCGGAAACCGCCGGGGCGCCGCACGGACCTACCAGAATCTTATGGCAACCTTCCTCATCGGCGGACTGTGGCACGGCGCGGGCTGGACCTTCGTGTTCTGGGGTTTTTTGCACGGCGCGGGCACCGTGATCCACCGTTTCTGGTCCACGCTGAACGTCAAACTGCCCCGCGCGCTCGCCTGGTTTATTACGTTCAATTTCGTGAACATTGCATGGGTCTTCTTCCGGGCCAAATCGTGGGCCGATGCGGTCAAAGTGGTCAGGGGAATGGCGGGGATGAGCGGCGTCATGCTTTCGAGCGATATCGCTTCCAAGGCGGGCTTCGTCCAAAAATTCGGCGTGACCTTCGGCCAGCTCTTCTTCAAGTACATTCACCACAACGTCTGGCTTTTGATCATTGTGCTGGTGATACTCTCGGTTTCGGCGAAAAATTCCGACGAACTGGCAAGGGGGTTCCGGCCGGGGTGGCGCACCTTCGGGCTCGTATCCGCGATCGCGCTCTACTCGCTCCTGAGCATGGACAAGGTATCGGAGTTCCTCTATTTCAATTTTTAACGTGGATGATTCGGCATGAACATGAATAAGCATAAAACATGGGCGCTGGCACTCCTGGCATTTTTGGTCGTTTTCTTCGCGGTGAACTTCGCCATCTGGAGATTATTCACCGGAAAGATGCTGGACGCGGGGGAATACTGGACGCCCGACCTTGTCCGCGTGGGGTACATCACCGGCTCCACGCTCCAGAGAAAACCCGAGTGCACGCTGCCGAAACAGTATATCGAAACCCCCGAGTACGCGGGCCAGCGCATGGACGTGCTGACGCTCGGAGACTCCTTTTCCAATATGCGGGAGAACGGCAGGGACCCGATGTACCAGGACTGGCTGGCGTCGACGCATGACCTCGCCGTTCTGAACGTGCGGCCGCTTTTCGGGCTGGATGAATTCACCACGCTTATTGCCTTGCTCAACAGCGGGTACCTCGACCGCGTGCGGCCCCGCGCCGTTATCCTGGAGGTCGTCGAGCGGCACTGCGTCAACAAGATCGGCAAGGCCGTTGATTTCGCGCTGACGAAACCGCTCCAGGAGGTCCTGGAACAGTACCGCAAGCCGATCCCCAAACGCCGTCTGCCTTCGCTGGGCTTCGTCAATATGAGCAACTTCAAGTTTCTGGCAAACAGCATATTCTATAAATTCTCGCCGAATGCTTTTTTCTCCCAAGTCTATTGCGCGGACCTCTCGGCGCCTTTCTTCACTGTTCCCCGCGACCGGCGGCTCTTGTTTTGCTTCGAAGACCTGAGCAGCATTCCCCATGCCGACAACCGTTCGGTCCGGCAGGTGAACGAGAACTTGAACACGCTGGCCAGACTGTTGAAAAAGAAAGGGATCGCCCTGTATTTCATGCCTGCGGCGAACAAATACACGATCTACGGAGAGTATATCGCCCAAAATCCCTATTCCCGGAGCGTTTTTTTCGAACTCCTGCGAAAGCTTCCCAAGCAGTACGTTTTTGTGGACACAAAAAAACTGCTGAGCGAGGAAGTGCAAAAAGGCGAGAAGGACGTTTACTATTCCGACGACACGCATTGGAGCTGGAAAGCATCGAAAAAAATCGCCGAGAGCATGAAATTCTGATCGTTCCGCTGCTCATTCGCATTGACCTTTTCCCCTGCTTTTGCTAAGCTTAAACACCAGCACGGCACGTACGGCACGTATCACATTTTTTGCCGCACAGCAGGCGGCCGCCTTTACTCTATTCACTATCCGAAGCCTCCTCGGCAACCAAGGAGATCGAGCCATGAAAAAAATGAGTTTTCTGTTTCTCTGTGTCCTGGTCTGCGCAGGCATTGCCGCGGCACAATCGCAATCCGGGATGAAAAAAAGACGGCCCTTGCCCTATGAATACGGCAAAGTGGTCATAAACAATTACTCCGAGAAGGCGGGCTTCGCTTCGGTCGTGTTCGACCACTGGGTGCACCGCTCGAAGTTCACCTGCAGGCTGTGTCACGTGGATATCGCATTCGCCATGAAGGGGGGCGGGACCAATATCAGGGCAGCCGACAATATGAACGGCTACTACTGCGGGGCGTGTCACAACGGAAAACTGATTATCGACAAGACCGCGGTGTTCGAGGCGTGCGCGAAGAAGCTGGGTGGCGAAAACGGCAGGCGGTGCGAGCGCTGTCATTCCCAGGGGAAGAATGTGAAGCCGGAACGTGATTTTATGGAATTTGCATCTCGACTGCCGAAGGAACGGTTTGGGAACGGGTTAAACTGGGAAAAAGCGGAAGCCGACGGCTACATAAAGCCCCTGGATTTTCTCGAAAGCGTTTCCATCAGGAAACCCGCGCTTGCCGTGCCCAAGGAAATGTTTTTTGAACCGAAGGGCGCGGAAATGCCCGACATTATTTTTTCCCATAAAAAACATACGGTGTGGAACGGCTGCGAACTGTGCCATCCCGAGATCTTCGTCAGCGTGAAAAAAGGTTCAAGGAAATATTCGATGGAGGAGATTTTCGAGGGAAAGTATTGCGGCGTGTGCCATAACGCGGTCGCGTTTCCGCTGCTCGACTGCCAGCGGTGCCACTCAAAGCAAGTGTAGGCATGAGCCCTGCGGCCCTAAAACTCTCGGGAGTGATCATGAGAAAAAAAATCGCGTATTGTGTTTTCATTCTGGCGGCGGCCGCCGCGCTCGTGTGCAGCGTCGCTGTTTTCCCGGACAACGCATTTCGATCAGCCGGTATCGCCTGCGCGCAGGATGACTGGAAAGCGGAGTTCGAGGACATTTGCTTCAGGACCGACGATTCCCTGTCGCTCACAAACGAGGAATTGCGCCGTCTCGTCAGCCGGTGTGACGCGCTGAAACCCCGGATCGAAAAGCTCGACGAAACCGAGAGAAAGGTCTTTCTGCAAAGGCTCAGGATGTGCCGGGACCTTTTCGCTTTTGTTCTCGAATCCCAGGAGAAGAAGTAACCATGAAGCCGACGCTTAAAACGTTCGCCGTCGCCGCCTGTTTCCTCATCTTCGCGGCAGGGTCGGGCGCGCGCGAGCGGGTGCCGCCGCAAACATACGGACGGGTCATCATCGGAAACCATTCCGCGGGCGCGGGACTCGCTCCCGTGGTGTTCGATCACTGGCTCCATCGGGCGCGGTATACGTGCAGGCTTTGCCATGTGGACATCGGGTTCTCGATGAAGGCGGGGGCCACGAACATCACCGCGGCGACGAACAGGCAGGGTTTTCATTGCGGCGCCTGTCATGACGGAAAGAGACGGTACGACGGAAAGATCATCTTTGCATCCTGCACGGAGAGCCCTGTAGGCAAAGAAGCGCTCTGCGACCGGTGCCATGCCTGGCGCAAGAACATCGCGCACGAGAACGACTTCAAGGCCTTCGCGGAAAAACTGCCCAAAGACGTTTTCGGCAACGGCATCTCCTGGGAGGCGGCTGAAAAAAGCGGGCAGGTCCGGCCCCTCGATTTTCTGGAAGGCGTTTCCCTGAAACGTCCGGCCTTAAAAGCGCAAAAGGACGTGTCTATCGAGGCAAACGTGACCTGGATCTCCGACGTGGTGTTCTCTCATAAAAAACACGCCGTCTGGAACGGATGCGAGGTCTGCCATCCGGATATCTTTCCGATTAAAAGAGGCGAAAAGAAATACACGATGCTCGAGATCGACGAAGGCGAATACTGCGGCGTGTGCCACGGCAAGGTCGCGTTCCCGCTGGCCTCGTGCGAAAAATGCCATACCCGCCCGACTTTCTAGCAGCCGCCCGGATTCTCCTACCGATTCCGCCGGGGTTGACGATTCCTTCCAAAAATACTATAGTAGGGCACTACACGGTTCGGCAATCTTGTGCATACGCACTCACTAAGGAGACATCCCTTGACAGACGCGGCAACCTCCTTTGATCAGTCTTCCCCGTCCGTCCCCGCCCTCTCGATCGTTCCCCTGGGAGGCGTGGGGGAAATCGGCCTGAACATGACCGTGCTCGAATACGGGGACGACATCCTCGTGATCGACGCGGGCCTCATGTTCCCGGACGCCGAAATGCTCGGCGTGGACATCGTGATCCCCGACTTTACCTATCTTCTCGACAACAGAACCCGGGTCCGCGGCATCGTGCTCACGCACGGTCACGAGGACCACATCGGCGCGCTCCCGTTCCTCCTCAAGGAGCTCAAGGTCCCTGTTTACGGCACGAGGCTCACGCTCGGGTTCGTCAAGGAGAAACTCAAGGAGCACGAGCTGGACGCCCTGACGGAGCTTATTCCCGTCCGTCCCCGCGATGTGGTGGAGCTCGGCTGCTTCAAGGTAGAATTCATCCGCGTGACCCACAGCATCGTGGACGGCGTGGGTCTGGGGATTACGACCCCGGTCGGCCGCGTGGTCCATACCGGGG
>JBGPHF010000129.1:0-5708 GCA_041484215.1 Nitrospirota bacterium | reverse complement strand
TTTACGCAGAAGTCCGTAAAGGAAATCATTTCCCGATCCATGACCGCTCCCTATTTCCCCGTGGAGTTTCATCAGCTGGCGGCGCAAATCGCTTTTCACGACGTGTGCGACGATTCCTTCGAGCTCGGGTCCATCCGCGTCACGCCGATCAACCTGAATCATCCCAACCAGGGGCTAGGGTATAAATTCACCGAGGACGGTAAAAGCTTCGTTTTTCTCACTGACAACGAACTGATGTTCAACCATGCCGGGGGCGGGGAGTATGTGGATTACGCGCGTTTTTCCGAAGGCGCGGACCTCCTGATCCATGACGCCGAATATACCGACGACCAATACAAGAACACGAAAGGATGGGGGCATTCCGTGTACACCGATGCGCTCCGGTTGGCCCTGGAAGCGCGGGTCGGGCAATTCGGACTGTTTCATCATAACCAGGAGCGGACCGACAAGGAGCTTGACCGAATCGTCGACGATTGCCGTCGCCGCGTTGAACAAGAAAAATCGAAGCTTCGCTGTTTTGCCGCAACGCCGGGCGCCGACATCGCGCTGTAATGCGGCGGAAGAAGGAACGAAAAGAATCCCGGGCAAAAAACGTTGTTTATGGTACAATACGGACAACTCACCACTGACCTCACACCTTGGCAAGCCCATTCTTCGCGCACGCTGCGGCTTTTTCCCCACGGAAAGGCGCATCGCGGAGTAACCTATGATTAAAGACAGACTGCACCTGTTCACCAACCTGATCAACAAGTCAAATGACGCCATCTTCGTCATCGACCCCGTCACTGGTTCCTTCCTGCACGCCAATGATACCGCCTGTATAAAGTTGGGCTACACGCGCGAGGAAATCCTGAAGCTGGGCGTAAAGGACATCCATGCGGTCGAAGAGGGGGGAGGCGACTGGGAAAAACAAGTCCGCGACCTCAGAAAGAAGGGTTCGGTCCTTCGAGAGGGAGAGGTCGAGGGAAAGAATGGGAGACGGTTTTCTGTCGAGGTCAATGTCAGCTATCTCATTCAGGACGACCGGGACTATCTGATCTCGATTGTGCGCGACATTTCCGAACGCAAGCAATCGGAAAAAGCGCTGAAGGAAATGAACTCCAGGCTCGATACGCTGATCCAGGCCATTCCCGATTTGGTCTGCTTCAAGGACGCGGACGGCAAGTATCTGGTTGTGAACAAGGCGACGGAGCAGTTCCTGGGCCGAGACTGGAAAGAGATCGAGGGGAAAACCGACGCGGACCTGCTTCCTCCGGAGCTTGCGGCGGCGTGCAGGCAAAGCGATGAAGCCTCAAGGAAGCGCGGCGAGCCGACCCTGGCCGAGGAAGAGTACCGCGGGCAGGACGGGGAGGTGCGCTGCTTCGAAACAGTCAAGGCCCCGATTTCCGACGGACATGGCCGCGCGGCCGGGCTCGTGGCGATCAGCCGCGACATTACGGAACGGAAAAAAACAGGGGATGCGCTCAGACAGAGCGAAGAGCGGCTGGCGCAAGCCCAGGCCATGGCGCACATCGGGAACTGGGAGTGGGATGTTGCCACCAATAAAGTTTTCTGGTCGGACGAGGTGTATCGCATCTACGGCTATGAACCCCATGAAGTCGGGCCGGACTATGAGCTGGTCCTTAAGGCCTTGCACCCGGAAACCAAGAAGCTTTTTCTGGAGGCCATTGACGCAGCTCTCCGGGGAGTGCGGCCCTTTGAAATGGACTATGTTTTCCTGACCAAAAACGGGAAAAAGAAGACACTCCATACGATCGGCAAGGTCTTCCGCGACGAGGCTGGAAAGCCCGCGAGGATGGTGGGCACGGTGCAGGACATCACCGAGCAAAAGCGCGCGGAAGAGGAGCTCCGGGAGAGCGAAGGGCGGTTCCGAGTGCTGTTCGAGGGCGCGCCCGATGCCGCGTTTCTTGGGGAAACCGACACGGGCAGGATCATCGATGCGAACCCCGCCGCCTGCCGCTTGCTCTTGCGCTCCCGCGAGCAGATACTCGGTCTTAACCAGAAGGAGCTTCACCCTCCAAACATGACGCCCTCCGCACAGGAACTGTTTGAGCGGCATATCAGAGAAACGGAAAAAGGCGGTCCGGCAATTTTTCTCGAAAGCATGGTTCTGCGTTCCGACGGCAAGGAAGTGCCGGTCGAGATATCGGCGCAGAGGGTCGTTATCAGAGGTAGGCCGGTCCTGTACGGGGTATTCCGCGATATCTCCAGGCGGAAGCAGGCCGAAGCCATGGTCCGAAACATCCTCGAGACCGTGGACGAGGCGTTTATCATCATCGACCGGGATTACCGGATTATCTCGGCGAATCGGGCGTATGCCCGCCAGGCGAACCTGCCTGTTGAGGAAATCCTCGGGAAGCATTGCTACCGGATATCGCACGGCTCGAATGTCCCCTGCCACGAAGCAGGCGAGGAATGCGCCGTGCTCCACACCTTTGAGCACGGGGAGCCCTCTACCGTAGTACACAAACACCACGACAAGGACGGCAACCTGCTTTATGTGGAAACCAAGTCCTATCCGATGCGGGACGCTTCGGGGGATGTCGTCTCCGCCATCGAAGTAATAAACAACATAACGGAAAAACATTTGCTCGAAGAGCAAATGCTGCGCAACCAGAAGCTCGAGGCGGTCGGCCTTCTGGCGGGCGGCATCGCCCATGACTTCAACAATCTTCTGCAGGGAGTTTTCGGAGGAATTTCTCTTGCAAAACAACTCGCGGGAAAAGCGGACCCGATCTATCGGCACCTCGAGAACGCCGAAGGGGCGCTGAACTTATCGAGGAGCCTCACCCGGCAGCTTCTGACCTTCTCGAAGGGCGGCGAGCCGGTCAAGCGCGTTATTTCCCTCCATTCGGTGGTCCTGGACGCGGCGAAATTCGCCTTGAGCGGTTCCGGTGTGGATTTTCAGTCCTCGATCGACGAGGGCCTCTGGCCGGTCGAGGCCGACGAGGGACAAATCAGCCAGGTAATCCAGAACATCGTCCTGAACGCAAGCAACGCCATGCCGAACGGCGGGGCCGTCACGATCCGGGCCTGCAATCTCCCTGCCGATGGAGACGCCAAATCGGGCCTCGAAAAGGGCGACTACGTAAAGATCACTATCGAGGACACGGGGCCAGGCATTCCTGAATCGCACCTGGCACGGATTTTCGACCCGTATTTCACGACCAAGGAAAAGGGGACGGGTTTGGGGCTGGCGACTTCCTATTCGATCGTGAAGCGGCACAGCGGGCTCCTCGATGTCCACTCAGAGCTCGGCCGCGGCAGCGTCTTTGCCGTCTACCTCCCGGCGTCACGCGGCGTGTCTTTGCCGGATCGGGAAACACGCGGGCGGGCACCGGTCAAAGGCAGCGGGAGAATTCTGTTCATGGACGATGAAGAGATCGTCAGAAACGTCGCGCGATATATGCTTGAGTCGCTTGGATATGAACCGGATTTTGCCGCTCACGGTGACGAGGCGGTCTCCAAATATGTCAAGGCCATGCAAGCGGGCGTGCCCTACGGCGCCGTAATCCTGGATTTGACCATACGGGGCGGCATGGGAGGCGTGGAGACTATTAAAAGGATCCGCGAACAGGACCCAGCCGTCAAGGCTATCGTCTCGAGCGGCTATTCCGACGAGCCTTTCGCCCAGCGGTATGAGGAGATGGGCTTTCAAGCCGTGCTGAACAAGCCCTACGAAGCGGAGTCGCTTGGCCGCGTTCTCCATTCCCTGCTGAACAACGGCAACGAATAACAGCTCTCTGGATTTTTGAGAGGCTTTTATCCGTTTTTGTTCTGCGCCGTTGATCGAATCACAAAAAGTAGTTGTTCTGATTGCAATACCACCTCAAGCTGCAATTTTCGATGACTACCCTTAAAATACCCCATCAAGGTGATTGACTTTTTCCCTCGTTCCCGATAATCTGAGTCTACACATTTCAGAAGAGAATTCTTGCGCTTGCCGATGCCTCTTCGCTCTTTTTAATCACGCCATCTTGAATGCACAGAAAGGCCGTTTGGACAAATGCCGAGCAAGAAAAAGTTCTCCGCGCAGATAAACAAAAAAAACGAATATGCCTACGGATGGGTGCCCGACCTTCCGGACCATCGAGATTACCTTTATAGCGCCATACGGCACGTGCCCCGCGGGCTTCCGCCCCGCGTCGACCTGCGGCCCTATTGTTCGAAGGTCGAAGACCAAGGGCCGCTCGGCAGCTGCACCGCGAACGCGCTCGCGGGGGCACTCGAGTTTCTGGAACTGCGGGACAAGGTGCGGTTCACGGATTTGAGCCGTCTTTTCATTTACTATAATGAGCGGGTCATCGGGCGTTCCGTAAAATACGATTCCGGCGCCATGCTGCGAGACGGGATCAAGACCCTGGCAAAACAGGGAGTGTGCGGGGAACGATGCTGGCCTTACGTGATCTCAAAATTCGCGAATAAACCGAGCGCGGCCTCCTACAAAGAAGCGATTTGTCACCAGATCACTTCCTACCGTCGCCTTCTCGCTCTCGATGAGATGCGGACCTGCCTTGCCGAGGGCTATCCCTTCGTCTTCGGGTTCACGGTGTACGAGAGTTTTGAATCGCTGAAAACCGCGAAAACCGGCATCGCAAACATGCCGAAGCAGGGCGAACGGGCGGTGGGTGGGCACGCGGTCGTGGGCGTGGGGTACGACGATAAAGAACAGCGCTTCATTATCCGCAACTCCTGGGGCCCCGTGTGGGGCATGAAGGGATACTTTACTCTGCCCTACGCCTACGTTGCCGACCGGAATCTTTCCGATGATTTCTGGACCATCAGGAGAGGGGAGAGGATGTAGAAATAAGGAGCTCTGACGCCCGATCCCCAGCAACAAACTTACCGCAGATAGAAACTGTTTTTCAATCTACCCACTCCAGGCTCTCTTGTAAAAATCCTCCGGTTATAGTAGTATGCGCTACGCTCGCCTGATGTGAAGCTTATTGCCTATACAGGAAGTATCGAAATCGTGAAACGGTCCAGGTGCTGCCGGACCTGCCGTGAACATGCGCCTTGTGCGAACCCGGCAAGGCATCTTTTCCCGAGTTCTTTGGCCCGAATATCAACAGGGGGGAGTGATGAAACGCAGACTCAACGTTTACTTGGTTGTGTGCTTCTTCGTCTTTATCGCACTGTCCTGGGGCCATCCAGGCCGCGCTTCGGCGGAGATCAGATTCGCGGTCCTGCCGCGGTTGAGCGCTATAGAAATATCCCAAATGTTTTATCCCCTCGCGGAGTACCTCACCGCGGAAATCGGAGAAAAAGTTACGCTCGTGATCCCGAGAGACTTTACGGCGTTCAAGGACCAGGTGATGGAGGGGCAGGTGGACATAGCTTTCGCGAACCCGCTTATCTACGTCAAGCTGAAAAAAGAAGTCAATCTGGAGCCGCTCGCGTTGTCTTCCGAATACAAAAACGGCACGCGCTTCCGCGGGATCATCATCGCGAGAAAAGACGGCGGCGTCAAGAGGCTGAAGGACCTGAAAGGCAAGAAACTCATTTTTGTGGACCAGGATTCCGCAGCGGGATACATCTTCCAGGTGCTTATGCTGAGCAAGGCGGGGTTTGACGTCAAGAAAGACTTCATCCTACTGCCGTTTGCAAAAAAGCACGATAATGTCACCATGGCGGTGTTCAACAAGTCCGCCGACGCGGGCGGAATCCGCGAGGACGACTTGGAAAAAATGAAGGACCGCGTGGACCTT
>JBGPHF010000128.1:0-5715 GCA_041484215.1 Nitrospirota bacterium | reverse complement strand
TTGATGAACGCCTTGTGCTCGGGCTTCATCTCGGCATCGGCGGCTGCTTCCTGCACCATGGGCGCCGAGAATGCCGCCCCGCCGGCCGAGGGAAGAAGGCCGATCACGCCGGGCAGCACGGCCATGGCGATTCTGCGGTCCCGGGCCACGTTCACGACGGCCTCCATCATGCGTTTCAGCAGCCCGCGTTTCCTGATGATGTTTTCGAGCACCATGATGAGCACCAGACCGGTCACGAGGTTGAGCGTCACCGGGTCGATGGTCGAGGAGAAAAAGACGCGGACCTGCCGCAGGGGACCGATGCGGTAAAGGGCGCCCAGGAACGCCGCTGCCAGGAGCATGACGAGCCCGAGGTTCCAGCGCAGCCGCAGCAAGAGGACGAGCAGAACGAAGGACGCGCCGATCTTAAGAAGGTCGTTCACCGGATGTAGCCCTCGCCGAGATAAAATATCACCGCGGCGCGGATGGAGTAGCGGTCCATGCGCCAATTGTCGGGAAGCGGCTGGAAGGGCGCGGATTCCCGTATCGAGCGCACTGCTTCGTCATCCAGGATTTTATACCCCGACGGCTTCAAAATCTCGATCCCGCCGAGGGAGCCGTCCTTCATGATGTCAAACTTGATGAAAAGGGTTCCCTGGTAGCCCGATATGGCCGCGAGTTCGGGATACTTCAGCACGCTCTCGACCTTGACCTTGAGCCAGCGGTTGTACGAGATGAACTTGAACTCATCGGTATCGAGCGTCACCGAATCGTCGCCGGGGCTTTTTGCCGGCATGCCCTTGCGCGCGAGTTCATCGATATCGGCCTGCGAGAGGAACGGCAGGGGGCCGGTCTGCTTATGGGTCTGCGCCGGCGCGGTTTTTCCGGTCGGCTTTCCCTCTTCAGCCCCTTCGGGCATTCCTGTTCTCGGGAGCGATTTCGGAAGGGTTACGTCGTCGCTGCCTCCGAATTTCCTCGGTTTCGGCACGGCGGACGGCGGAAGCGGCTTTTCCGGGACAATGCGCTGCGGCAGAGAAGGGGGCTGAGCCGGCCGCGGTACGGGCAGCGGCCTTTGGAGCGGGGGCAATTGCTTGAGCGCCTCCTGCGGCAGGCGCACGATGTCGACCGGAAGGCTGAATGGGTTCTCCGTCGCCTTGGGTTTAATGAGCAGAAAAACCGCAGCGATCATCAGCGCATGGAGCGCGAAAGAGGAAATGAAGAATCTCGTGAAATGTAAATGCCGGGGCATGAGAGTTATATGAATGCGGAGTGTGAATTAAGAAAGCGCGCGTTATCCTTATTATCCGTGGTTAATCTTCTTCTGCATTCTGTCGGAAACTTCCCGGAGCAGCTTCAGGATGGCCTCGGCTTTTTCCGGCGACAGGCTGCCCATGCCGCAGGAGGGTGTGAGCAGGCACTGGCGCAGGAGCGCTTCGCGCTTTACGCCCTGCTTCTCCAGACGCTCCATGCCCGCATCGAGATCGGAGACAAGCTGGTCCGCGGTCTCGGTCCCCGTAAAGGAGCCGGTCGGCACGATGCCCCAGGCCAGCGCGCCGCCGCGGTCGTAGAACGTTTTGATGTCGTCGAGATAGAGCAGGACCCTGTCCATATACCCGAAGGCGTCGAAGTTTACGATGTCCACGCCGGTCTTAAAAAGCAGGGGCCAATCCGCGTTGCCGCAGCAGTGAATGCCCGCGATGCCGCCCAGCTCATGAATGACATCGATGATCTCGTTCAGTTTCTCCGCCACGACTTCGGACGAGACCGCCGAAAAAGCGGACCCGAGGGATTCCATGGCCGGCTCATCGATGAAAATGATGACCGGTTTGCCGAACTGCCCGAGTTCGCGGACCTGCCACGCTGCTTTCATGGCGAGTCCCTTGACCACCGCGTCGAAGAGCAGTTCGTTATGGATGATGTCTTTACCGGTTTCGTCCTTGAACGAGATGCCCGCCGTGAGGGGGCCGGTAATGTGGCCCTTGAGGAAGCGCGCGGAAGCCGGAAGCCCCTTTTTGAACGCGCGCAGCGCTGCATACAAGCCGGCCGCGTACTCCTCGGTCAGCCGAAAAAAACCGTAGTCCTTCGCGAGGTAGTGTTCAAAAAATGTTTCGAGTTCAGGCGTGAGGTCTATCGTTGTATCGAAAAAGAAGCGCTTTTTCGCGGCATCGAGCCTCATGCCCGGCAGGGATTCGCTGTACTGGCCGTCCATGTGCTCGCGGAAGTCCCGCTGCGGCAACTGGGGCCAGATGGGGGCTTCCGGGAGATACCGGAGCGACAGGGCCGCTGCCTCGTCAGGGTCTGTGATGGGCAGGCTGCCGATGCCGGTGGCGATGCAGTTGAAGTCATGCGTCATGAGGTGAAACTCCTTTATCGTAAATCAAGAGAGTAACTGGAATTATATATTCAGCAGAGAGAAAAAACAACTAAATTACAGTGCCGGAATTTTATCTTTACAGGCCCGCGCAAAATCGGTATCATGCGAGCTATGAAATACGGCGCAAAGAATATCAAACAAGCCAAGCTCGAGTTGTGGCCCAATCCGTGTCCCGACCGGGATTACACGATCGACATCTCGTTCCCCGAATTCACCTGCCTCTGCCCCCGCTCCGGATATCCGGACTTCGCCACGATCAAGATCGTTTATACGCCGGACAAGAAGGTCGTGGAACTGAAGGCCTTGAAGCTCTATTTGAACGGTTTCCGGGATACGTGCGTCTCGCATGAAGCCGTGACGAACCTGATCTTCGACGCGCTCAAGAAGGGCCTCAAACCGCGTTCGTTGGAAGTCGTCGGCGATTTCAATGCGCGAGGCAATGTCAAGACGGTGATCCGGGTCGCGCTGTAGCTCAAGACGCGGGAATGCCTCCCCGACCTTTTCGCCCGAAGCAAAGGAGAAACCATGTTCGGTCTTGGAATACCTGAGTTAATCGTCATATTCGTCATTGCCTTGGTCGTTTTCGGTCCCAAAAAATTGCCCGAGCTGGGAAAGTCCATCGGCCGCGCCATGGCGGAGTTCAAAAAGGCGTCGGAAGAGTTCCAGGAGTCCGTGCGGTCCGAGATGCGCGAGGTTGAGAAGAGCACGGACCTGGAGGAGGTCAAGAAGCTCGGCGGGCTCGACCACGCGTCAACGGGCAACGAGTCTGATGCGGGAAAGCCCGCGGACGGGCAGACGCCTGGGCACAAGACCGAACAGGGACCGGAAAAGAAAAAAGGCGGGGAGGCCGGGAATGGCTGAGGAAGAGTTGCGGATGTCATTCTGGAGCCATCTGACGGAGCTCCGGAAAAGGATCGTCTATACCGTTATCGCCATCGGCGTCGGCTTCGTGGTCTGCTTCAACTATTCAGAAGAAATTCTCGGGCTCTTGTTGCTGCCGATGAACTCAACCATGACGTTTCGCTCGAGCGCTCCCTTCCTGCATTTCGAACCCAACAAAACCGCTCAGGACCTCTATTTTACCACGCTCATCGAACCTATCATGTCGCACTTGAAGATCGGGTTCATCGCAGGCATCATGCTGATGATCCCCGTTATTCTCTTTCAGATATGGAAATTCATCTCGCCCGGTCTTCTGCCGCGAGAACGGAAATATGCCGGGCAATTCGTCTTCTTCGCCACGTTTTTTTTCTTTATCGGCGTCCTGTTCTGCTTTTTCCTGCTTTTGCCGTTTGCCGTGCCTTTTCTGATCACCTATAAGACCGAGCACCTGAAGCCGATCATCAAGCTTGCGGACTATATCGATTTTACCCTCAAGTTCATGCTTGCCTCGGGCGCCGTGTTCGAGTTGCCCCTGGTCATGATCATTCTCGGGCGCATAGGGATCATCAACCCGGATATTCTCACCAAGTTCCGGAAGTACGCGTTCCTGATAGCTTTCATTATCGGAGGCATTGTTACGCCGACGCCGGACGTGTTCAATATGACGCTCATGTCCTTGCCCATTTACTGCCTCTATGAGATTGGCATCCTCGGCGTGCGCTTCTTCGGCAGGAAAAGGAAACCAGAGTCCAAGGATTTGATGGAGACGTAATGGCAATTGTCTCGTTCGTCTCGGCTGCTTCGAACAGCGGCAAGACCACGCTCATCGAAAAGCTCGTGAAGATCATGAAGGCGCGCGGACTTCGCGTTGCGGTGGTAAAGCATGCATCCGCCGGGTTCGAACTCGACAAACCGGGCAAGGACTCGTGGCGCTTCAAGCAGGCGGGCGCGGACACGGTCGTCCTCGCGGGGCAGAAACAGATAGCCGTGATGCGGAAGCTGGACCGCGACCCGACGCCCGAAGAGCTCGAACGGGCAGCCGGAGACGTCGATCTCGTCATCTATGAAGGGTTCAAAGCGGCGGCAAAGAACACAATCGAAGTTTTTCGTTCCGGTGTTTCAGGAGACCGCCCGCTGTGCATCGAAGACCCTTCCTATCTCGCGCTCGTGAGCGACAGGCCTTTCCCCGTGTCCATTCCCTGCTTCGACCTGAATGACGCCGAAGGGGTCGCGGCGTTTGTCGAAAACAATATTCTTGCCTGACAATGTTGCACTATACTGATGGTAATTCTAATTGTGATATTATGTTTACTTGCGATTAACCGTCGGGAAAACACCGTTTACCGTTGACTTTCGAGCCGGTTTTGCATATTTTATATTCATGGCTTGTGAACTTTAAATTTTCCCGCAACGAAAGGAGCATGCATGGCAGGACCAAGATCGAGGAAGCTGTTTGAGGAAGCGAAAAAACACATTCCGGGCGGGGTGAACAGCCCGGTGCGGGCGTTCCGCTCCGTGGGCGGTGAGCCGCTCTTTATTAAAAAGGCCAAAGGCTCGAAAATCGTCGACGCGGACGGCAAGACCTATATCGATTACGTGCTTTCCTGGGGGCCCATGATCCTCGGGCACACGCATCCACGCGTGACTGCGGCGCTCAAGAAAGCGATCGCGGACGGCACGAGCTTCGGCGCGCCCACGGAACTCGAAATCACGCTCGCCAAGATGGTCAAGAAGGCCTTTCCCTCGATCGAGATGGTCCGCATGGTCAGCTCCGGCACCGAAGCGACGATGAGCGCCATCCGCGCCGCCCGGGGATTTACCGGGAGGGATAAGATTCTGAAATTCGACGGCGGTTACCACGGGCATGGGAACAGCCTGCTCGTAAAGGCCGGAAGCGGCGTGGCCACCTTCGGCCTGCCCGACAGTCCCGGCGTTCCTGCTGAACTGGCCAAGCTCACGCTGACGGTCGCGTACAACGACCTTGCTGCGGTGAAAGAGCTCGCTTCCCGCGAAGGAGAGCAGCTCGCCTGCATCATTGTGGAGCCCGTGGCCGGGAACATGGGATGCGTGCCGCCGGAACCGGGTTTCCTCCAGGGACTCCGGCAGGTCTGCGATCAATACGGCATTGTCCTGATCCTGGATGAAGTCATGACCGGGTTTCGCGTGGCCTATGGCGGGGCGCAGCAGCTCTATAAGATCAAGCCCGATCTCACCTGCCTCGGCAAGGTGATCGGAGGGGGGCTGCCGGTCGGAGCTTTCGGCGGCAAACTCGAGATCATGCAAAAGATCGCGCCCATCGGCCCCATCTACCAGGCGGGCACGCTCTCGGGGAATCCCCTGGCCATGACCGCCGGCATCGAGACGCTGAAACTCCTCGGGAAACCGGGAGTGTACAAAACCCTTGAAAAACTTTCCGCAGAGCTTGAGAAGGGGCTCCGAGATGCGGCCGCAGAAGCGGGCGTTCCGGTGACGCTCAACCG
>JBGPHF010000127.1:0-5720 GCA_041484215.1 Nitrospirota bacterium | reverse complement strand
GGACATAAAATTCTCTGCCAAAAAAGAGGCAGACCGCTGCATGAGCTGCGGCTCCTGCCGGGACTGCGGCATGTGCGCGGATACGTGCTACTACGGCGCGATTACGCGAAAGAGGCTTCCGAACAAGTCCTACGAATACGTGGTGGACGAAGCGAAGTGCATCGGCTGCGGGTTCTGCGCGGGGATCTGTCCCTGCGGCGTTTGGGAGATGGCGGAAAACGTGTAAAATTTTTTCTGCACGCGCTGCACTTTTACGGACTTTTGCCCTTTACCTGAAATATGGTAAAGGGCTTTTTTTTTATAACTAATTTCGCAAATAGGGGTAAAAACATGAAGCAGGAAGACGGTGCTATACTTAAACAAGATAAGAGCAGTCCGCGATAAGGCGGAAAGGAGCAAAACGTATGCAGCCTACTATTTTGATAACCGGAGCCGCCGGCCGCACCGGTCTTCCGCTGGTAAAGGCGCTTTCAGCGACCGGAGCGTCGGTGCGCGCCATGGTACATACTCCGGAGCAGAAAACTCGTGTGCAGGGCGTGAATGTGGAGGTAGCGGTTGCAGATTTCAACGACCGGGGCGCCGTCGAGCGCGTGCTGGAAGGCATTCAGAAAGTCTACCTCGTTTCGCCCGTGTCCCCTGAAATGGTCGCCGTTCAAACGGCGTTCGTGGACACGGCGCTGGATCAGGGAGTGCGGCGTCTGGTGAAGCTTTCAGCGCTGGGCAGCGCCCCTGATTCGCCCGTCGGCATCCTGCGGTGGCACGCTGAGATCGAGGAACATGTCAGAAAAGCGGGGATCGAGTATACCTTTCTCCAGGCGCACGCTTTCATGGAAAACTTTTTTTCCGATGTCGAGACCGTCAGGCGGGAGCGGGCCGTCTATTCCCCTCTGGGTGACGCGAAGTTCAACCCGATCGCGGCCCAGGACATCGCGTCGTCGGCCGCGAAGATTCTCCTTGAAACGGGACATGAAGGGATGACCTATACGCTGACGGGGCCGGAATCGGTCACGTATGCCCAGATAGCGCGGGCCCTAGGCGAGGCCATCAGCAGGTCGGTGAAATACGTTCCGCTGACACAAGACGCCGCGAAACAGGAGATGCTTAAGGGGGGGATGCCCGGATGGCTTGCCGACGACCTGATTGCTCTCACCCAAACATGGATCGAGGGCAAAGGGGACGTCGTCAGCACGTACGTGGCGCGGCTCACCGGCAGAAAGCCGGTTTCGATACGGGAGTTTTTTCTGAAACACAAAGATTTTTTTCTGGCAGTTGCGTAGCCTTAGGGAGGGACTCAGGGGGTGCAGTACCCGCGGCTATTTCCTCCCCCCTCGGAGGTTTGATTCGCGTGATGAAAAATGCATGGTTCGCGCCCGCTGTCTTCGCGCTGCTTCTGTGGGGCTTATGGGGCCTGCTGCTCAAATTGGCCACGAATCATATGCCGCCCAGAAATGTATATATCGTCTCCACTCTCGGCGCGATCGTTGTAGCTCTGGCGCTTCTGATCACGACGAAGTTTCCGCCGCAGGCAACGGTTGCAGGTGTGCTGTTCGCATCGTTTGCAGGGATTTGCGGCGCGCTCGGGGGCGTGCTCTTTCTTCAGGCGATGAGCAGAGGGGCCGCTTCGGTCGTCATCACCTTTACCGCACTCTACCCCGTCGTAACGATCATCCTTTCGTTTCTGCTGCTCAGCGAATCCGTGACCGTGAAGCAGGGCATCGGCATCGTGTTTGCGCTGTTTTCCATGGTCCTCCTGGCAGGCTGATTTCCCTGTCCTGGGACTTCTGCCAAAGAGGGCTGCTTTGCCAAATTATTGAACAAAATAGTGGCTCACGTATCGGAGCGCGAGTGAAACGATCATGCTCCCCAGCATGAACTTGATGATCCGCTCCGGGACGTATTTCTGCATCCGCGCTCCCAAGTACATGCCCGCAAAACCTCCGGCGCCGAAGAGGAAACCCAGCGCCCAATCCGGCGAGGTCGATACCCCTCCTGCCGCGGACAGTCTGCTGTAGAAGAAGACCCCCACTAGAGAAGTGAGGAACGTTCCCAGGAGTGCTGCGCCCGCCACGGTGTAACGCCATGAGGGGCGGCCGAAACAGGGAAAAATGGTCCGGAGAGGCCGCAAAAATTAGTTGCTCGCGGAAAAATTAATGTTTGACGCAATTTTTGTTTCTGATATAATTAAGAAAGAAATGGAGAGAAAGGCAGGAAGCATGAGCAAGATGGCACTATCGGAAGAAAAAAGCAGCAGCGGCTACGCAGAAGTCCCCGAAGACGTCCTGGAGGACCTGGCGGACGAACTCGTCGAGGAGGAAGAAGAGGAAGAGCCGACCGCGACCGAGATTGCCGAAGCAGCCGAAGAGGTCGGCGGCGCCGATCTCGTTGACACGTATCTGAAATCCGTCGGTAAGTTTCCGATGCTCAAGATCGAGGAAGAACAGAAATATGTCGGGATCCTCGAGGCAGGCAAGTCCGAACTCAAAAAAATAGCCCTCGCGTCTCCGCTCGCCATCCCGCGGGTCATGTCCCTCGGCGTCAATATCAAACAGGGCCTCGTCAAGGCCCAGGATGTTCTCCGGTTCCCCGGGGAATGGAGGGATTCCTTCGAGGCGGAGTTCATGCGCCTGTACAACCGGTTCAGGCGGCAGGTGGCGCGGCGGGACATGGAGCGGGTGGCGCTCACGCTCAACGAGATGAGCCTCTCCTTCCGAGAGATCGAAAAGATGCTGAAGCGCCTTCTCTTCGTCGGCAAACAGGTTGAACGCGGCATCACCGCTGAGATGGAAAAACTGGGCTTCGATGAACCGACGCTCCGCGAGATGGTGGCGGCCATAGAAGAGACGGACGCGCGGGTCAAGCTGGCAAAGGACGAATTGATCAAGGCGAACCTGAGGCTCGTCGTCTCCATCGCCAAAAAATACGTGAACCGGGGGCTGACGCTGCTCGATCTGATTCAGGAAGGGAACATCGGCCTGATGAAGGCCGCGGACCGCTACGAGTCCGGCAAGGGGACCAAGTTCAGCACCTATTCCACCTGGTGGATCAGACAGCGGATCACGCGCGCCATCCTGGACCAGGCCCGCACCATACGCCTTCCCGTGCACCTGATCGAGGAGAGCACGCGGATCAGCAGGATCTATACGAAGTTTATGCGGGAAAAGGGGCGCGAACCGGTGCCGGAGGAAATCTCGAAAATCATGGGGCTGTCCGTCCTGCGGGTGAACGAGATTCTGCGCGCGATCCAGGAGCCGGTGTCCCTGGAAACGCCGATCCTCTCGGAGGAAAAGGAACTGAAGGACGTCATTATAGACGAGAAGTCGGTTTCTCCCTTCAAGACACTGGAAAACAACGAAGCGTCAAACCGCATCGAGGAGGTGCTCTCCTCCCTCACCGAGCGCGAGGAGAAGATCATCCGTATGCGGTTCGGCATCGGCGTCTCGACCGAACACACGCTTGAGGAGGTCGGCAAGTATTTTAACCTGACCCGGGAGCGGATCAGGCAGATCGAGATCAAAGCGCTCAAGAAACTGCGTCATCCGGCCCGGAGCAAGCTGCTGCGGGAATATGTGTAGTTTTTTTCCGCTCTGAGATAATCCGAAGGACGAGGTCAAGCCGTTCCGAACACACCGCGGAACGGCCCTTTTTTTGCCTACGGTCAGTCGTCGGCGCCCGGGAGGAACTCGATGTCCGATATGATGCGCGAGGCTTCCTCGAGAGAGGGGGTGTCGTGCTCGGGGTTGCTCACGTAGGCTGCCATGAGCGCCCGCGTTTTATCGACAAGAAACCAGATCCTCCAGTGGGTCGGCTCGTCCTTGTCTTTGAAGGAGTAATCGAGGGTCGCGATGCCCAGGCCCCCCCGATCCTCGACTTTTATAGCTTCACGCGGAAAGGGAACGTCCCGCTCTTCGAGCGTGTCCTCAAGATAAATGCGCGCGGCCTCAGCGGGCGGGGCAGCGGTTTCCGACCGCTCAACGAATGAAAGCTGCACCATGCCAGGCCACCCCTCCTTCTCCAACAGCACAAAGCCCATTTCCTCGCGTTCGTTCCAGGAGTCCGGCAGGAATAGATTTATCCAACGCTCATAAGTCACCTTTTTACCCATGGGGGGATTGTAAAGGAGGCGGGCGGGCCAGTCAAATGAGTTTCGTAAATAGGGCGGAAAGAACTGTTTATAGAGCGCCGCTGTCCCGAAGCTTGCTCAGGATCGCTTCGGCCCCGGACTCGGGCGGCGCCTGACCGTCGAGCGTGACGTCGGGGTTCCGAGGAGGCTCATAACCAGCCTGGATGCCGGGTACGGTCCTGGCAAGCCCTTGTGCCGCGCGGGCATAGATGCCCTTGGGGTCCCGCTTCGCGCAAACCTCGCCGGGACACGCGACGTAGACTTCAGTGAAGCGGGGCACGAGCCCGCGCGCCCGGTCGCGGTACTCCCGTTTGTTCGCCGTGGCGTCGAAAATCACATTGACCCCGCTTCGGGCGATCAGCTCGCCGAGCAGGGCCAGTTGCCGGTAAAAGCGGTCCCGCTCTTCCTCGCTGTAAACCGGATCGGGAGTGAGGATCGTCCTCATGTAGTCCGATTCGAGCACGACCACGGGACAGCCGAGGTCCCGCAGCCTCTTCACCAATTCACGCGTCACGGTGCTTTTACCTGACGCGGGCAGGCCGGTCAGCCAGACGGCGAAAGCCTGTCTTTGGCTCATGTGAGGTACCTGTTCACGTCCTCGGGCGAAAAGCGCTCCGCCCCGAGCACGTTCTCTATGAAACAGAAGAGGGTTTTTCTCACCGCCGGTGAAAGATGGGGATACCAGACCGGACTTGCGACGACGAGGCCCCTCCATGCGTAGAAGGGTGCTATGACGGCAAGCATCTCCTGATCTTGGGTCTTGGCGAGATAGTTCTCCCAGAAAACGTGAAAGAGCTTCTCGAACGGACCCTCGAACGTGCCCGACCGCTGGAGCGAAAAGAACAGATAGTTGATGGTCATGGTAGCGGTGTCGTCCGCGGGTTCGCCCCACTCCCCCCGGGACCGGTCGAGTACCGAGAAGTCCGGGCCTTCGCGGAACAGGACGTTCCAGGGATGGAAGTCCCCGTGGACCCGACGAAGCCGGTGCGTGCGGTCCTTGATGCGCCATCGCCACTCGACGCACGCGGTTTCTATCCTCCGCAAAAGAGCCTGGTCGATGAACTCGAACTTTTTCGGATAGTTGTCGATAATGCCCATGATGCACTCGCCGTGGCCCAGGAGGTCACGGATGCGGCGCGTGTAGAGCGCGGTCTCATCGCTCGCGGACGAGTGAACCTCGACCAGGTAGTCCGACAGGGCAACGGCCCGTTGAAAATCCTGGTTCGCGGCCGGCGCGTTGTCCCGTAAGCGCTCCAGGTCCTTGAAATAGCCGGCCCCGGTCGCGAATTCGGTGAGGAGGAAAAATTCCCGGGACGCACCCGTGGAAAGGAGGCCGCCTGATTCAAGAAACGCGCCGCTGTCGAGGGAGCGGACATGGCGCGGAAGGCTGTTAAACGCCGAATGCTCCCAGAGGATGGTTTGTGCCCTGTCCGAAAAATGGTCGTGCCCGTAAGAAGAGGACGCCATGGTTTCGAGCACGGCCTTCTTCTTCTCTCCGTTCGCTTCGTATTCCAGAAAAAGAGGGGAACCGTACCCGAAGCCCTTGAGATCGTCTCCTTCTTCCTGCGTTCCCCGGTGGGTCATTGAAAGAAGACGCACG
>JBGPHF010000126.1:0-5737 GCA_041484215.1 Nitrospirota bacterium | reverse complement strand
TATAATAAAATCGTTCGACCTGAAGCATCAGGCAGGGTTCGGGCTTTCGCGTGCGGAGGAAAAAATGATTCAAGAACGGCTAGCCGCCTTCTCTCTGGCGGGCATGGTCGCATGCGCGGTAAATTTTATCGCGAGGAGGTACCCTCTAATTTGTCCGGCAGAGCGACATCACTTTCCATTATAGTACCCGTCTTGTATGAGTCTGAAACCATCAACGGCCTTATCTCCCATCTCCGGTCTCTTCCGAGAAACGGCACCGTGGAAATCATCGTCGTGGACGGAGACCCGCAAGGAAGCACCGTCTCGGAGATCATGGACAGAGAGGTCCTCACCTCCCTCTCCGAAAAAGGACGGGCGCGCCAGATGAACCGCGGGGCAAGGACCGCCTCGGGCGAGATACTTCTCTTTCTCCACGCCGATGCGATGCTGCCGAATGACGCTCTCCTGCGGATAGGGTCCGCCATGAACAATCCTTCATTCGGGGCAGGGGCGTTCGAGCTGGGGATAGCCAGTCAGAAGCTTATTTTCAGAATCACGGAAAAGTACGTCGCTCTCCGTACGCGCTTAACGAGAGTGCCCTTCGGTGACCAGGCGCTCTTTTTCAGAAAGAGCTATTTCGAATTGATCGGCGGATTTGACGACATCCCGCTCATGGAGGATGTGGAACTCATGCGAAGGATCAGGCGGAGAAAGGACCGTATCTGCATCATCCCGGAGAAAGTCATCACTTCTCCGCGCCGCTGGGAACGGGAGGGGATTTTCTATTGCACACTCAGAAATTGGCTTCTCCAGGCTCTGTATGCGGGGGGAGTGTCTCCTGAGCGGCTCGCGAGATGGTACCGTTATTGATGAGGGCGCTCCGCACGCATGTTCCGGAAACGGCCACTTCCCCTACAACTGCTGGTCCACTTCCTCATACACCAATCGGGTGATATCACGGATAACCTTCTTTAAGCTGGCGAAATCGTCTCCCCTCGCCATGACGCCGATCAAAAACGGACGGTTTGGGTGATAAATGATCCCGAATTCATGAAGTTGATAAATCTCATCATCGTCATTTCCGTCCGAGGGGGTTAGTGAGATCGTGCGCTCGCCAAACTTGCTGGCGAGCTCTATGTTCTGGGGTATCCCCGAGGCCATGCCGTCGCTAAAAGTGGACTTGGAAAGATAGCGGAGCGCCTTTTCCGACATTTCCTCGGAAAGGTAGGAGGCGTTAAACAACACGCGATACAGTGAAGCGAAGGCGCTAAGCGAGAGCGAATCTTCATCTTTGTCTTTATGGGGATCATAGTCGACGTTCAGGTCCTTGAATATTTTGTCGAGCCGGGGCGGGGGCATATTATCGTTCAGCAGAACATAGGCGGCTGTATCGTCGTAGGCGATCATCCGAAAAATCAAGTCATTCACCGTGTAGTGCCTGCCAGCCACGAGTTCCTCCACGGATTTCAGGTGCTTCTGCTCGTCCTGCTTTGGATCGCCGTTATAGAGCAGCGTCTTGCGCAGGACCAGCGGGTTCGTCTCGGCCCATTTGAAATAGGCGATCATGAGAGGCAGCTTGAGCAGGCTCCGGGGCGAGAACTTCTCGTTTTCGCCGATGCCGAAACGGTTTCCGTTCACCAGGTCGCGAAAATAAACCGCGACCGAGGTCGCTTCTCCCTTTTTCAGCTCGTCCGTGATGAGCGCGTCGATTTTGTAGCGAAAGGGCTTGAGCTCTTTGTTCCTGCCCCGGACTTCACCATCCCGCGTCCCGGCGGAAGACCGGATGAATTTGAACTCTCCCTCCCTGCCGGAAAGAGCGTCCCCCTTCTCCGCAAGCAGGGGAGAAAACAAACCGAGCGCGCCGCCGCCGATGAAAGCGCCGAGCGCGAACGCCCCGAACACCAGCGTCAGCAACGAAGAGCGGTTAATCATGACTTTTTTTCTTTTTTCGGATTCAGGCATTCATTATTCCTTCGACCATTCTTCCTTCATGCTCGACAAATTGAAACTGCTTCTGAATTATACGATATATCTTCCTTCTTGTGGAGTTAAAAATGTAATATCTCCGGAAGCCCCTGCGATTGCCAAGCGATTTTTCATCGGAATACGGAATATATCAGGAGCGTTGGGCAGGTCTGTTCTCTCCGTGAAGTACCGGGAGAGGATATGGTCAGGCGGCCTGGTGTTTAAAACGGTAGGCTATAATTCCCTTCGACAGATCATAGGGGCTCAGTTCCACGGTGACGGTATCGCCGAGTACGATCTTCACGTAATGAATCCGCATTTTGCCGCCCACGTAAGCGAGTATTTTTTGTCCCGTGTCCAGCTCCACCCTGAACTTGCCGTTGGGAAGCGCCTCTATTATCTTCCCCTGCGTCTCTATCATGTCTTTCTTGGACATAATGACACCCCTGTCTTCTTTAATTATAGCTCTTCGTTTGCTCTTGCGCCCAAAAGCCAGGTATGCGATACTAAAAACGATTTGAAAGGCAGCGAGAGCTATGAACGTAGAACCTGATCCTTCTCCCATTCCGGATAAGTCCGTCATCCTCCTCTTTATCAAAGCCCCCGTTGAGGGCATGGTAAAATCGCGTCTTGCCGGAGCGATCGGGGAGAAAACCGCAACCGAACTTTATAAAAATTTCTTACTCGACGGCATTGAGGCCGTCGAAAAGACCGGCTACCCCTTCAAAATATGCGTTTATCCTCCGGAAGCTGAAACAACTGCGGCCTCCTGGCTCGGGAACCGGTACGTTTACCTGTCCCAGAAGGGAGAGGACCTCGGCGAACGCATGGAGAACGCCTTTCACGTCTGTTTTTCCGAGGGTTATGAGCGCGCCATTCTTATCGGAAGCGACCTTCCCGACCTCGAGCCGGAGGTACTGCACGGGGCGCTCCGTTCCCTTGATAAAAGCGATGTTGTCATCGGTCCGGCGTTCGACGGGGGATATTATTTGATCGGCTTCACGGGGAAGGCTTTTTTCCCGGACCTGTTTAGGGGCATACGCTGGGGCGCGAACACGGTGTTCGGGGAAACAATGAGCATCCTGCGAGCATCGGGCCTCACGGTGCACCAAGCCCCGATGTGGAATGATGTGGATACCGTCGAAGACTTGCAAACTCTCTGTAGCCGGAGCGCAGGCACCGCATTTGACAATTCCAGGACCATGACGTATCTTAGAAAAAATAAACTCATGTGCTGTCCGACGCATGAGCGTTCTTTGTAACCTCAGGACCGGACGGGAATTATGACTAAACACCGAAATCAGCTCGCCCTACTCGCCCTTTTTATCGGCCTCGTGATAGCGCTCCGCCTCTCGCCGCTCGGCTCCGCGCTGACCTTCGAGAACCTGAAAGCGCACCGCGAGGAACTGCTTGCGCTCGTACGCGGACACTCCCTTGCCTCGGCGGCTGTCTTCGTCGCGGGGTATATCGTTTTTACCGCTCTCTCCGCCCCGGGCGCGATCTGGCTGAGCCTTGCGGGCGGCTTCCTGTTCGGCGCGCTCCCCGCGGCGTTGTTAATCGTCATCAGCGCCACGATCGGCGCTTCGCTCTCTTTTTTGATCGCGCGACACCTTCTCGGGAACCGGCTGCAAGAACGATACAGCGCGCAGCTAGCGGCCTTCAACCGGGAAATGCATAGGAACGGGGCGCGCTATCTTCTCAGCCTGCGCTTGATCCCCCTGTTCCCCTTTTTTCTCGTCAACTTTTTATCCGGCCTGACGAACGTCACGCTCCGGACCTTCCTCTGGACCACCGCCTTCGGCATCATTCCCGGCGCCGCGGTATTCGCTTACGCGGGCGCGCAGCTCGGGACGATTTCGTCGCCTTCGGAAATACTCTCACCCCGCGTGTTAACGGCCTTCGCGGCCCTCGCCGCCCTTGCGCTCTTTCCCGCGGCCATAGACCGCATAAAAACCGGCAGCGATAAATTCAATGGCAGACAACGAGGAAAATTCCATGGACAAAAAAAAACAGGTTGCTGAAATCCTGAAGCACCTGAAGAAGGCGTACGCGGACACGCCTCAAACAGCGCTTCATCACTCGACACCGCTCGAACTGCTCGTCGCGACCATGCTCTCGGCCCAGACCACGGATGTGCTCGTGAACAAGGTCACGGAAGGTCTGTTCAAAAAATATCGCACGGTCCAGGACTACGCGAGCACCGCGCCGGAAAAGCTTGCCCAGGACATCAGGTCCGTCAATTTCTTCAATAACAAAGCAAAGAGCATCACCAAGACAGCGAAGCTGATCATCGAGAAATTCGGCGGGCAGGTGCCCCAAACTATGGAGGAGCTTGTCACTCTGCCGGGCGTGGCAAGGAAAACCGCTAACATCGTGCTTTCGGCGGCTTTCGGAGTGAACGAGGGCATCGCCGTGGACACCCACGTGAAACGGCTGGCTTTCCGGCTCGGGCTCACCAAGCATGACGATCCGGTCAAGATCGAGCAGGACCTGATTCCGGTCACGCCGCACAAGGAATGGGGGAACCTCTCCCATCTCCTCATCTTCCATGGCCGGGCCGTTTGCCAGGCCAGAAAACCGAGACATGACGAATGCGTCCTCTACGACATCTGCCCGTCAAGAACGATATAACGGTAAGGGATCAACTGCTGCTCAAACCGAAAGGATTTTTTTCGCGGAGGGGTGGCGGGCGCTACTTTTCTTTCTGCTCCTGCGAGTCCGCCATCACGCAGTTCCGTCCCGTGGCCTTGCATCGGTACATGAATTCGTCGGCCCGTTTGACGAGCGATTCCACGGAGTCATCTTCCCGGGCGAGCGTCGCGCCGATAGAAATGGTGACGCGTGCGGACGATGGAGCGGGGATATGCGAACTTTCCACGAGCGTACGGCACCGGTTCGCCGTGGTCAGAAGTTCATCCCCCTCGACATGGGCTATCACGACGACATACTCCTCCCCGCCCCAGCGGCTGACGACGTCGAAGGGCCGCACGCTGTTCTGCAGGGTCTTGGCTACCATCTTCAGGACCTCGTCGCCGATGTCATGGCCGTAGCGGTCGTTCACGCCCTTAAAGTGGTCTATGTCTATAAACAGCAGGCCGAAGCGCCAGCCGTAACGCTGCAATTCCTCGATTCTGGCGCGCAGGGTTATTTCCGCGTATCGCCGGTTGGCGAGTCCGGTGAGCGGGTCGAGAAACGCCAATTGTTCCAACTCGGCGAGCCGCTCCCGGTCAACGGCAACCGATGTATGATCGGTAAAAACCTCGATCGCGCCGGTGACCGCCCCCTTCTCGTCCCGCACCGCGGCTACACGCACGGAAACGTGAACCCGATGCCCATCCTTGTGCTGGAGATATACGTCAGCGCTGCGTTCCTGGCCGTCCGCCATCGCATCGTTGAGCGGACACATCCCCAGGCACATTTTGTTCCCTTCCTTGTCGATATGCGCAAGCATGTTGTCCGAGCACGGCCTGCCGAGCACCTCTTCGGAAGAGTAGCCCGTGATACGCTCCGCCCCTTTGTTCCAGTACGCGATGCTCCTGTCCCGCTCGCAGATGTATACGCCGTCGTTGAGGTTCTCCAGTAGTGTTTTATACAAGGCGTCGTCTACTTTCATGGCGATACGGCCGGCGAGGCCTCCTCCGCTTCCGCAGTTGTTTTTTTCCCGCCGGCATTCTCAAGCGCCGCAAGGATGTATTCGACCTTTTCCCTGATGCGCGTCTGCTTTGCATGCGCTTCGTCCAGGTCACGCGCCTCGATCAGCGCCCGCGATAATTCCCCTTCGAGTTCGCTGACG
>JBGPHF010000125.1:0-5748 GCA_041484215.1 Nitrospirota bacterium | reverse complement strand
TCTAAAACTGGTTCGGGGGCAGGGAGTCGAACCCCGATTAAAGGCTTCAAAGGCCTCTGTCCTACCATTAGACGATCCCCGAAGAACGGCCGCTGCTGCACCGGGACTTCCGTCCGGTTATGTCACCGGATAAAAAAACAGGAAAAGAGGACAGGCCTGCGCCTCTCCCCTTTAAGCAGAAGCAGAATCGGCAGAACTCAAAATCCATGCGGTTTCCCGCTACGCGGCGTCTTTCGGGACCACCTCCCGTTTCGTGGGATTCGCCAGCTCTTTTTCGTACTCGGCCAGGACTTTCGACTCTATCATCTGGCGCGTCTCGCTGTTGAGCGGATGGGCGATGTCCTTGAACGTCCCGTCTTTCATCTTTCTGCTCGGCATCGCCACGAACAACCCGGCGTTCCCGTTGATGACACGGAGGTCCCTGATGAGAAACACGTTGTCGATGGTTACCGTGGCATACGCCTTAAGTCGCTCTTCGTTGCCGACCGGGAATACCCTGACCTCGGTGATTTCCATACTCTCCCCCTCGTTGGCTGCATTGATCGCGGTTCCGGGGCGGCGTGAAATCACTTATCGCTGCCCGAAGCTCATGACTTAATGGTACACCCTCAGGGGTGATGCGGTCAACGCCTCAACGGGATAGAGAAGCCATCCTTCGCCAGAGAGCTTTTGTGCAGCCGTGCGGCAGGCATTCTCGGTTTCGAACAGACCGAACACGGTCGGGCCGCTCCCGCTCATGCGCGCCCCCAAGGCGCCCTGGGCAAGAAGGGCTTGCTCGATCCTGCCGATAACAGGGTGCGCGGCGGCGGTCACGGTCTCAAGGTCATTATGGAGCGACTCAGCCACTTTTCTGATCGGGAGCCTTGCGATTTTATTACAGTCAACCTTTTTTGTCAACCTTAAACTCACATTCTTGTAGGCCCAGGCCGTGGCGGTCTCGAAGCCGGGATTCGCCAGGAGGACCCAAAATGACGGCAGGGGGGGCAGTTCGGTGAGCCTTTCCCCCCTTCCCGTGGCCAGAGCCAGGGGGCCGTGAAAGAAAAACGGCACGTCCATGCCCAGCCCGGTCCCGAGGTCAGCCAGTTCCTCGCGGCTGAACCCGGCGCCGAACAGCATATTGAGCGCCGCGAGCACCGCCGCCGCGTCGCTGCTGCCGCCCCCCAGGCCCGCCGAGAGGGGAATGACTTTTTTTATGGAAATCGTGACCCCTTCGCTCCGGCCCGACTTCCTGAGCATGGCCGATGCGGCCTTCCAGGCGAGATTGCGCTCGTCCGACGGGACCGCGACGGAATCGCACGTCACGGCGATACCCGTTCCTCCGAGCGAAACCGTCAGCTCGTCGTAGAGGCCCACCATCTGCATGAGCATTTCGACGTCGTGATAGCCATCAGGTCTGCGGCCGAGCACGGACAGGCAAAGGTTGATCTTAGCCGGCGCCAGGAGGGTCATCTTCCGCGAGGTCATGGGGCCCCGGGTTCCCCCCCTGTCAGGGAAAACGCTTCGTCAGGCAGGGGTACGTTCATGTCCACGTCGGCATACTCGACCGTAAACAACGCTTTTTTCTCCGGATTTTCAATTTTTACCGCCTTCGGTATCAAGTACCCGGAAACCCGCTCCATCCGCGGATACCGTGCCCGGTAAACCAGCGCGCCCGAGCGAGACAGTTCACTTGCCGTTATGCGCACCTCATGGCCGGAAACGATCTCCAGCGGCCTGAGGAAATACCGGCGGCGATCCGCGCCGTCGGCAAACTCGACCTGCAAGCCGCCGTCGGGTTCGCGGAAAGCGCGCGCCGCAGCCAGGGGGGCAGTGCCGGGAACATTGGCCGACAGGACGGCGCAGAGCTCCGCTGCGTCGAGCGCAATTCCGAATATTTTTTCGAGGCCCGCCGCGTCCGGGCGCACAATTCTGCCGTCGTCGGTCCGGAGCAGCAGTTCTCTGCCGTTCCAGAGGAGGACCGCCAGGGATTGGCCCAGGGGGCCGAAGGCCTCCATCCGGAAACGATGGAGACCGTCGAGCATGATGCCGACGTTTTCGTAGGACCGTTTGCGGCCGGAGCGGAACATCTCCGCACTCGCCAGAACCTTGAGGCCGACGAACGCGGCCCGGCGCTCTTCCAGCGCTTGCGCCAGGGGTCCTGCCGGAATTTCCATGAGCTGGACTTCGGTTTTTTTCGGAAGGCACGCAAACAGGAGGGGGAGCAGGGCGAGAACGATAACGCGAAGTATCCTCACTTCGTGTTCTTCCTCTTCGGCTTCGTGTCTTTCAACAGGGTGTCGGGGTCTCCAAAACCCGATTCTTTGAACTTTTCCTTGAGCTTTTTGTTCTTGGGGTCGAGTTCAAGGGACCTCAGCCACTGTTCGCGGGCCTTGTCCTTCCTGGTCATCTTGAAAAAGATGTCCCCGAAGTGTTCGCGCATGACCGGGTCGTCATCGGTCGTCTTTGCGACCGCCTGCTTCATGTACTCGAACGCCTCTTGCAGCATTCCCTTCTGAAAGTAGACCCAGGCCAGGCTGTCGAGAATGTAGCCGTTGTCTTTTTTTATGAGCAGGGCGCGCTTGACGAGCAAGAGGGCCTCGTCGAGGTTCTCGCCTTTTTCCGCGTAGGAATAGCCGAGGTAATTCAGCGCGTCCGCATTGTCGGGCTTGATTTCCAGGGACTTCTTGAGCGCCAAGATCATGTCGTCTCGCCTGCCCAGCTTTTCGTAGGCGATGGCAAGGCTGAATTGGAGGTCGTCGCGGTCCGGGACGAGCTCGATGCCCTTGTTCAGCACGTCCGCGGCCTTTGCGTATTGCTCCACGTCCATGTAAGCGTTGGCCAAGTACAGGTAGAGCTCCGGCTTTCCCGGCTGCTCTTTGAGCGTTTTTTCGAGAAGCGGAAGCGCCTCGGACGTCTTCTTCTGCTGGGCATAGACGTAGGCGATCTGCAGGACCGTATCCGTGTCGTCCGGGGCCGCCGCGAGAATAACGGCGTACTCCTTGAGCGCCGCATCGTAGTTTTTCTGCGCCACCAGCGTCGAGGCGAAATATTTCCGCACCTTCAGGTCTTTCGGCTCCGCCCGCAATACGGACTGAAACGCTTCCGCTGCGGGCCCAAACTGTTTTTTCTCCGCATAGATGAGTCCCATCTTGACCTGCGCGTCGAGGTTCTTGGGGTCGGCCGCGGCAAGCTTTTTAAACAGCTCCAGAGCGTTGTCAAGCGCGTTTTGCTGGATATAGAGCTGCGCCAAGTGGCCCATAATTTCGGTATCGTGCGGGTTGACGGCGAACGCTTTCTTATACGCCTCGATCGCATCAGCGGTCTTGTCCGTCAGCTCGTATACGTAGGCCATACCCGTAAAGGCAGGTTCGAAATCTTCCCGTATTTCCAACGCGCGCTTAAAAGACGCCAGCGCCTCGGTGTACATCTGCCGCTCCGTGAAGAGCCTGCCTAAATAATAAGGCGACATGAGGGAAGAGGGATTCAATTTTTCAAGCTTCTTGAACGTCGCGACCGCGTCATCGTACCGCTTCATGGCCGCGTAGAGCGACCCCAGGTATATATAGACGTCTTCTTTCTTGGGGTCGATCTCGAGCACCTTGCGGTAGGCGTCAGCCGCTTCGTCGAATTTTTTCCTGCTCGTAGAAATATTGGCCAGGAGCACGAGCGCATCGGTCTTTTTCGGCGCAAGCTCCGTCGCGCGTTTCGCCAGCGTCGCCGCCTGCTCGGTCATGCCCTTTCGCAAATACAGCGAAGAAAGCGACAAGGCGATCTCAGCGGACGCGGGATCGAGGCGAAAAGCCTCGTTGTATTCTCTGAGCGCGTCTTCATACTGACCCTCCTGCTCGAGGAGGGCGCCTGCTGAAAAATGGTAATACGCGTCGGCCTGGTCTCGATCGGCGGCGCTCAGGTCTCCCCGCACGACCTGCTGCATGCCGGAGGGCGCCGTTGCGCACGCTGTTGTAAGGACCGACAAAAGAAAGAGAATCGCTGTTTTTTTCATGATCATAGTCTAAGGCAACCGTGGAGGAGTGTCAAGATAGGCAGCGCTTTAACGGCGCGGGCCGCGATGTCAGACGGACGTCTCTAAAAACGACTTCACCCGCTCAAGGCTAGTCTCGATATCCGCCTTATCATGCGCCTCGATGGTGAAGACCGGAGTGGGCGAATTTCGCCGCATCAGTCCGAAAAATTTCTGAAAATCGATGTGACCGCGGCCGAGTGCCCAGTGCGAGTCGGCGCTGCCGTCGTTGTCGTGCAGATGCACTTCGAGCAAATGCCGCCCCAAGGCAGCGAACCATTCTTCCATGGGGACTGAGGAAAACAGATTGAAGTGGCCCGTGTCGAAGCAGAAACCGAAATCGGGGCGACCGATCTTTTCAATCAGCAGCAAAAGCGCCTCGGGGTCCTCATCGAACACATTCTCGATCGCCACCCGCACGCCCGCGCTCGACGCCTCTTCCATCACCTTCTGCCAGGTGTCGATGCTGTTCGCGAGCCAGATGTCCTTGCGGCCGTTGTAGCGCCACTTGTCGTAGGCGCCGTGAAATACGGCAACGCGGGGCTTCAGGATAGCGGCGACGTTCAGAAACTGCCGGAACCGCATCTGGGTGACGGACCGCACCATCGGTTCCACCGCACCGGGGTTTAAGTCCGTGAACGGCGCGTGGAGGGTGAGCTTGGGGTTCCAGTCCAGGCTCTTGCAGAGTTTTTCCAGGTCGTCGCGCTCTATCTGGTCCAGGACCGCGGCGGAAAGGTAAATTTCGAGGTCGTACCGCCGCTGCCGGATGAACTCGCAAAAGTCCTTCAGTTTGGGATAGGGGATGTGAACGTGTATGGGATGATCCACCGGTATCAGCCTTTTGACGCGCACGCGCCGCCTGACGGGCAGGTCCCTGATGCGCACCCCGCAACCGGCTTCGCCTCCGGTTTCGCCTCAGCACCGGGCTTGTCCGCATCCTCCGCCTTTTTCCTGCCTGACGAGGCGTAGTCCGTGGCATACCACCCCGTGCCCTTGAGCACGAACGCCGTCGGGGAAAGCACCTTCCGCACCGCCCCCGCTTTGCACAATTTGCACTCGGTTATCGCGGGGTCGCTGAATTTCCGCAGCAGTTCAAAGCGCCCCCCGCAGCTTCCACATTCATATTCGTATACCGGCATGTTTCGTTCCTCCCACTTTAACTCTACGGCACTTGATCCGGAGGTTAAGTGTTCTATTATAAACAAAGGGACGGACAAAAACAAGGTTTTTTATGGTATTTTTGGCTTATTGCTTACAGGGAATATCGGGGGGAGCGATCTTTTAACACCCCTTTGACAGCACGACGTTTAGCTAAAGGAAGCGGAGCCGTGCCAAGGGTTTTTTGTTTGCTTTGCCGCGCTCGTTTAGCTTATACTGATTACGGCAAATTCAGCAGTACCGGGAGGCGAGCGAATATGAAGACACTGTTCTCTTTTTTATCCGGCCTTGCGCTGCTTCTCTGGGTCCAGAGCTGCGCATCCCCCGTGCAGCGAACAAACGTCCAGTCCGCCCAGTTACCGCAAATCATGAAAGACTGCGACACCTGTCATATTCCGCACGCCGGGGCACAAGCGGGGAAAATACTCCTGAAAAAGCCCCTTGCTGCACTCTGCCTCGATTGCCACCCGGGCAGGAAGGCCCCGGCTGAGCACGTCATCGACGTTATTCCCTCCATGAGCACGGGAACGCTTCCTTTAACCGGCGGCAAGCTCGCCTGCACGACCTGCCACGACCCGCACGCGAACCGG
>JBGPHF010000124.1:0-5800 GCA_041484215.1 Nitrospirota bacterium | reverse complement strand
TACCTCAACTCCCACATCATTATGTATGACGGCAAGGTCATCAACACGGAGCTCCGTTACCCCGACGAATTCGTACGCCACAAGATACTGGACCTGATCGGAGACCTCTACCTCCTCGGCCTTCCCATCAGAGGACGCATCGTCGCCAACATGACCAGCCATGGTTACAACCAAGCCCTGGTGCAGCGCTTGTACCAGGCAGTCCTGGGCAGCTCCGCGAGATTTTAAACCGTCCTGAGCAGTCCGCCTTCACTATTTTATAACCTCGAAGGGCATGGTTTCAGTACTTCTCAACCCCGTAACCCTGGCTTGGTGCGGGAGGGGGTTATGAAAGAGTGGTCGGTATTTCGCCTGAGCGGTGTTTACCTTTAAGTCTGAAATATTACATTTCTGTTAAATCTTCCGGCTCCCCTTGAATTTTCTCGAAGTTCCGTGTTATAACTAGTTTATGAATAGTAAAATACTGATCGTGGATGACGAACCGGATATCGTTGACCTCGTATCCTATAATCTAAAAAAAGAGGGTTTCAGAATTTCGACGGCCTCGGACGGCGAACAAGCGCTCAATAAAATCAGAAAAGAGAGATTCGACCTGGTCGTTCTCGATCTCATGCTCCCCGGCATACAGGGAGTGGAGCTTTGCCGTATCATCAGGAGCGACCCCAAAACCGCGGATACCCCGATCATCATGCTTACCGCAAAGGGTGAAGAGGTGGATAGAGTCATAGGCCTGGAAAGCGGCGCCGATGATTATATGACAAAGCCGTTCAGTCCGAGGGAGCTCATTGCGCGCATAAAAGCCGTTATAAGAAGAACGGGAGAAAAAGCGACAACGGAAAAGACCATCCATGTCGGCAAACTGCTTATCAACCTGGAAACCCACGGCGTTACCAAGGGCAAAACCCCCCTGGAACTCAGCGCAACTGAGTTTAAACTGCTGGTCTATCTCGTCGAGAAAAAAGGCAAGGTATTCAGCCGGGAACAACTTGTTGACGCCGTGTGGAAGGGGGAGGCCTTTATCGAGCCAAGGACCGTTGATGTCCATATCCGAAGACTCCGGACCCAGATTGAAGACGACCCTTCCGATCCGGCGTACATAAAGACCCGCAGGGGCGTCGGGTACTATGTGGACGCCGCCTTATGAAACGGCGCATCTTCGGTCGGATCTTTTTGTTGTACGCGATCATTCTTATCGTCACGGCCGTGTTTGTCGAACTCTTCATTACCGACGCTGTTCGTACTAGTCATATCAATGATCTCCGGGAACACCTCGTTTCGCAGGCCACGCTCATTTCCAACGACATCTCCTTTAAGGACCAACACCCGCTCGACAACCTCTGTAAGCAGTTTAAGGAGCAAACCGGCTTCCGCGTGACGATAATCGCCCTCGACGGACGGGTGTTAGGAGATTCTGACACTGAATCCTCTCTCATGGACAATCACGCGGGCCGTCCTGAAATACAACAGGCCCTCACGAGCGGCACTGGCATGTCCAAACGACACAGCGACACCCTGCACGACAATTTGCTCTATGTCGCAAAGAGGATCACGCGCGCAGGCGCACCCATTGGTTTTATCCGGCTCAGCATGCAGCTCGATGAAGTGGATGCCTCGATCAACTCGCTCAGGTTCAAGATTATCGCGGTCGTCATCGCGATCCTGTTTGCAACGGGCCTGTTCTCGATCGGCCAGCTGGAGCGCATCAGAAGACTGACGAAGCAAATAGGAGATTTTTCGCGCTCTCTCGCGGGCGGCGCAATCGGGAACAAGCTTCATTTCGACCGCGCCGGAGAGTTCGACGAGATAGCCGAAAGCCTGAATACGATGTCCGCGGAACTGCAAAACAGCATTGCCGCGAACGAAGGAGAAAGAAGACGGCTCACGGCTATCCTTCGAAGCATCCCGGATGTTCTTATGATACTCGAAGCGAACGGCGTTATTCAGCTTGCAAGCTCCGCTTCGCGGAATTATTTCGGAGGGGTCCCGCTCCAGGGGAAACAGGTGTTTGAAGTCATACGAAACCCGTTATTCTTGTCGCTCATGGAAGAGGCGCGCAGGAATCTTATGCCCGGCGTCAGCGAGCTGCGGCTCGATTATCCCGAGGAAAAACATTTTTCAGCGAGGGTTTCCCCTCTCTCCTACCACGAGAGGGAGCTGTCCGGTTTCGTCGTTATCTTGCACGATATCACACAGCTCAAAAAACTGGAGCAGACCCGCAAGGACTTCATCGCGAACATATCCCACGAGATCAAGACGCCGATCACGGCAATCAAGGGTTTTGCCGACACCCTGCTTGAGGGCGCCTTGCAGGACACGGAGCACGCGGAAAAATTTTTGAGGATCATCAAGGCGAACAGTGAACGGATCAACAGTCTGGTGGACGACCTCATGACGATCTCCAAAATAGAGCTCGGCGTCGCCAGAATAGAGAAATCGCAAGTGGATATTTCGGACGCATTCGAGCACGTAATGACCCTGCTCAGGTCCAAAGCCGCTGAAAAGGACCTTTTCCTGAAAACCGAGCTTCCCGCGGGGAGCATTAAAATAGCGGCTGACAGGGACAAGCTTATTCAAGTGCTTACGAACCTCGTGGACAATTCAATAAAATTTACCGAAACGGGCGGTGTGACGATCGGCGCAAAGCTGGAAAACGGTGATAAAACCATAATCTATGTAGAAGATACCGGGATCGGCATTCCTGAAAAACACCTGTCGCGCATCGGGGAACGGTTTTACCGCGTGGACACCGCCAGGTCGAGGAAAATGGGCGGCACGGGGCTCGGCCTCGCTATTGTCAAACACCTGGTAAAGGCCCACGGCTGGGAGATGCATTTTGAGAGCACACCGGAAAAAGGGACTAAGATTACGATTTACTGCGCCTGGGAAGGATGATGTGAATCTCGGAATATTCGGCGACATACACGGAAATATCGAGGCGCTCATGGCTGCTTATAACACGGCGATAGCAGCGCGTCCCGATAAAATCTATCATCTGGGGGACCTCGGCGGTTACGCGCCGTTCGTGAACGAAGTTGTCGATTTTCTTATTGCCCATGATATTAGCGGGGTCCAGGGCAATTACGACGAGGCAGTGGCGAATGACCGAGATCATTGCGGCTGTAAGGCCGAGGAGCCCGTGCAGGAGAAGATGGCGCACCAGTCCTTTGTCTGGACAAAAAGCCACGCCTCGCGGAACAGCAAGGACTACATGAAGCGCCTGCCGGCGGAAATTACATTTAGCGCGGAGGGCAAAAAGGTGCTGCTTTTTCATGCAACGCCGAAAAAGAACAATCTCTACTGGCACGAGGACCGTCCGGAGAAGTTCTTCCGGGAAATCTCCGGGAAAACCGACGCGGACATCCTTATCTACGGCCATACCCACAAACCTTACAGAAAGGACCTCGACGGGAAGGTTTTCATCAACGCGGGCAGCGTTGGCAAGCCGAAGGACGGCGATAGCCGGGCATGCGTTGCGCTCGTGGAGATAACCCCACAGGAAGTGAATACGAAATTTATCCGCGTACCCTATGATATCGAAAAGGTCGCGTCCGCCATCATCAAAAGAGGCCTGCCGCCATATTTCGCGGATAGACTGAGGCAAGGAAAATAGAATAGGGCTTTATATGAGTAAGGGACCGAATAAGAGACTTTCTTTTTTAGATCTGCATCTGACCCTCTGGATGTTCAGCGGCCATGTGCAGAATAGAAGGTTCGAAGCCTTCATGACACAATGATCTTTCCCCGTTTCCTCATTGACCCTCTTACGTACATCCTTCCGAATACACTCCCAGCAGCAACCGCAATGCTTTTTCATCATCTTTTCATCAAACCGTAATAATGCCGTAACGACAACGCTGCAACCGACTACGCTATAGACTACGCTATCTGATCCAGAGCCGGACTGAAATTTAATAGAAACTTCACTTCTTCTTCATACTCCCGTAATACCCCTCCTGTATCATTGATTCAAAAGCCGATAGCAAATTGCAAATTCCAGATGATCGCAGAAAGTCTTGTACAGAATAGCAGCGGAACGATGCGATGAAACAACGCAAGGAGGAGTATATGAACATTATCATCATCAAGATTGAAAGTGGAGTTGTTGCAGACGTTTATTTCACCGAACCGGTCAATGTGACCATCGTTGACCATGACGTCATTGAAGGCGGGGAAACATTCGATGCACGGATGAAAAAGGCGGTTTTCAAGATGACTCCCGATCAGCGCGTCAGGCCCGAGGACATAGATCGGGTGGTTGAGGCGCTTGTGCTTGAATGCACTCGCCCGGCAGACAGGCGGTCCGGTCGAATCATGACCGATGTTGTAGCGGCTGCGTGAGTATTTACGCGGAGCGAAAAATTAACTCAAATTTCACGTTTCTGTAATACGGGGGTAACAATCATTCTGTAGTATCAACGCCGAACTTGACGCAACCGTAAGCCCTCCGATATCTAAGGAAGCGCCGTAAAAATCAGGAGCCGATACACGGGGTTTTTTCAGAGGCACGGCCTCAGCCGCTGTCGCGCTCCCGTTGGGTATGCAACACGGCGACCGAAAAAAGAATGGAGACGCGATGCAAAGTTTCTATCGTAATCAGGGAAAGACAGTTCTGGCGAATCATGATGAATTCATGGATAGGGACTTTCCGAACACTGAAAGTTATCTGCGGATGAGCGAGAACGAAAAAAATATTGAAGCAGTTAAAGCGTCGATCCGTCTGCAAAATATCATGCTTTACGAGATATTTTTCCATGGGACAGAAGGAATACAGTAGCACAAACGTTTCGGGGGACCCCGAACGAAATTGCCTATTAAGGAGGATACAGGATGAAGAAGTTTGTTGTGGTACTCGCAGTTGCAACAATGAGTTGTATCAGCGCCGCGGCCTTTGCCGCGGACGTGACCGTGGGTGGTCAGTTCGATATCAGGGGCCGTGATTTCCTCAATACCAAGGCAGCACCCAGCAACCCCAGCAGCCCCGATACCAACGGCACGACCAGAGACACCCAGGAGAGGATCCGGCTCGACGTGAACGTAAAGGCTGGCGATGATGTTAAAGCCAAGCTTGAGATCGAGAACGACTGGGACACCTGGGGCAGGCTTGAATCTCCGCAGGCGAACGGTGCGGATGGTGTCGCTACCAGCAAGTATTTAGGCGCGGGCGGCGGCAACTCTGGGTTCCCGGACTTCCGCGAGGCATGGGTGAGCTTCAACCTTCCCGGCCTCCCGTTGAACGTGACCGGCGGCCATCAGCTCCTGCAGCTCGGCAACGGCTGGTTCCTGCGCAATATGAAGTACGGCGATGACGCATGGGTAGTAGCCAACGTGACCGGCGCCAACACCGCGGCATTCGTGGACATCAAAGCAGCAGAACGCAACGCGGCGAAAGCCGACGACGTAGACGCCTATGCGTTCCTTGACATGCTGAAGCTGGGTGATGGCCTGACGGTCGGGGCAGACCTTGCAATTGCGAAAGACCGCAAGAATGGGCTTGGGTTCGCCGCGCACCCCGTACCAGCAACCGAAACTCCCGAGACAAATTTGTACAACCTCGGAGTGAACCTGAACGGAAAATTCGGCCCTGTCGCTCTTAAGACCGAGGTAGACCAGCAGTTCGGCAAAGCGAAGAACGCAAATCTGTTCAGCGGTGCGTCCGGTACGTGGGACAGCGGCGATGCAAAGACCAAGGGCAGCCAGATCGTGGTCCAGGGCAACGTGGCGATGGATACTATTACGATCAACTTCACCGCAGCGCGCGGCTCGGGCGCGAAAACGAATCAGACGGATTACAATCAGTTCG
>JBGPHF010000123.1:0-5801 GCA_041484215.1 Nitrospirota bacterium | reverse complement strand
TTGGTCTGGTTGAAAATGATGCCGATTTTGTTCTGGATGTCCGCAAAGTTGGGTTTGGCGAAGAGCAGCTGCTGAAAAAGCTCCTCCGCCTTTTGATAGTCGCCTTTGTCGAAGGCTTCCATACCGTTCTTGTACAAGTCATCCAGCTTTGGCTGCATTTTCTCTCCACAGGGCGGAATAAGGATAGGATCGTTAATAAAAATCTATCATACCACGTGCACGTGTGTCAATGAAAAACAGGGCCGGAGTGTGGATAGAAAGCTCCGATATCAGTGCTTTTTCACGAACTTCACGCCTTCTATATTCTTCAAGTCTGAGTCCTGTGTCCAGATGACAGCATGGTGAATCCTGGCGGTGGCTACGATCACCGCATCGGCAAGAGGCAGTTTTATTTCATGTCCGATCTTAGCGGCGGTTACAGCGGTTCCGCTATCAAGTTCGATCACCTGCCCCTGCTGCATCAATGCGGCTGACTGGAGGGCTGAGTCTTCTCCCCTCTGCTGCAAGACCCGCTTGAACACTTCAAAAATACAGATAGTCGGAACAAGAAGCTTCTCGGTGTTTTCTACGGCCGGAGCGAAAAAGGCGGCGTTCGGTCCGTCCGCGAGGTATTCCAACCAGCCGCAAGAATCGACCAGATTCATACGCGGTCCTTCTCCCGGACCACCGTGGTATCAATCCCTTTTAGAAATCCCCGCATGGTCTTGATCTTCTTGAAGGGAACCAACTCGATCCGGTTTGCGTAATTGATGACCTGCATTTTTTCGCCCGGTTTGATGCTGAGCGATACCCGAACATCGCGCGGGATAACAACCTGGTACTTCGGAGAAACAGTAACCGTTTTCATAACGACCTCCATCGATAGCCCTTGTGGAATACTATATCACTATCGATGCAATATGACAAGTGAGCCTGGCAAAAAAGTGAAAATGTCACAGGCCACAAAAAGTAATCTATTGAAATAATACAACCGAATTCCTCACAATCCTTGCTTCGAGGCGTGGGAGAGGATAAGCCTGAAGTCCTCGTCTTTATATTTTTCCCTTCGCCATCGGTAGGGCAGGTCGATGATCGTGCCGGGCGTTTGTATCGCTCTGAGCGCGGCCAACGCTTCCGCCAACACGACCCGCTGCTGCGCAATATTGAACGGCTCTCCCAGTGGGTGGCCGAAGGGCCATCGCAGATACACCGTTCTCGGCGGCTTGACCTTCTCCGAATATTTGCGCACGATCGACACCCCAATGGTGGGGATGCCCGCTTTCTCGATTTCCCGCTGTATCAATCCCACGGATTGGTTGCAGATGCCTCACCCGGGCGTCAACAGGACGACGTCAACGTTGTCTTGCTTGAGCCTGCTGGCCACCTCGGGCGCGATTTTTTCGATCAGCGTCGGAATGTGCCTGCCCGTGATATGCCCCATGAAGCCGTAATGCATGTCCGCGACGCTCCCGAGGAAGCCTTCCCGGGCGAACTCCCGCAGCCGTTCTACGGGAAAGACGACGTTGAGGTCACGGTCGGCGTCGGCATGGTCGTAGTAATCATGGGTGATCATGAGGCTTGCAAGCGGTCTTCGCAAGTCCACGGCCCTGAAGGAAGGATCGCCGTCGCGGTCTTTCATGTCGAAGGGTTCCTGGTCCCGGTGATGCACGCCGGCAGTTGTAACGACGGCAATCCGCGAGTTAGTGAGCGGCTTGACAACAGGGGTCCAGGGGATATCGGGGGAGCTCCAGGGATCGTATGCGTCAATGAACCGCTTGGCAAGGGAAGGGTAGCGCGTAATAATTTTTGAAATGATTTTGTTCTTGAATCGGGAGAGCTCCATCATGGGTAGACCCGTTGCATCATCGTGAAAAGCCCTCATCTTCGTTCCGAGCCGCTGGATAAATTTTCAGAAACTCTTCCATGATAGCCGGCCCGGCGCTCGTTCCGATACGTTCCGCCCCGGCCTCGACAAGGGCGGAGAGCGTTGCCAGGTCCTTTATCCCGCCGGACGCCTTGATCCGGCAGCGGGACCCGACGGCCTGGCGCATCAGGCGGACGTCCTCCGCCGTGGCGCCGCGCGGGCCGTAACCCGTGGAGGTCTTGACGAACTCGGCCCCGATGCGCGCGGCAATCTCGCAGGCACGGGTTATTTCTTCCTGCGTGAGGCTGCCTGTTTCGATGATGACCTTGTGGATTTTTCCCGGAGTCATGGTGACGACGTTCTTCAGGTCGATCTCGACGAATTCGTACTGTCCCGATTTAATCATGCCGATGTTCGCCACGATGTCGAGTTCCGAGGCGCCGTTTTTCATCGCTTCCATGGCTTCGACGATCTTCACGGTCGTGGTGCAGGCCCCGTGTGGAAAACCCACGACGGCGCAGACCTTGATGAGAGTGTTCTTAAGCAGCTCGCGCGCCCGGACCACGTGACAGCCGTTCACGACCACGCAGGTAAAACCGAACTTCTTCGCGCTTGCGCAAGCCGCGGCCAGGTCGTCGAGCGTGGCGTCGGGCCGCACGAGCGTATGGTCGATCATCTGCGCGAGGCGGCCCGCGTTCTCAAACATCCTTGGCGACCTCTCGCTTGTACGCCTCACGCAGGGCCATGGTCACGGGGCCGGGCTTGCCGCTTCCGACCGAAACGCCGTCCACGCGCGTAACGGGCAGGACCTCGACCGTCGTATTCGTAAGGAAGCACTCGTCGGCGGCCGCGATGTCGTGCGGTTTGATTTTCGTTTCCTTGGTCGGGATGTGGTCTTTGCGCGCCAGGTGGAGGACGAGGTCACGGGTAACGCCTTCCAGGATGCCGGTTTCGAGATCAGGGGTGTACAGGACGCCTCGTTTTACCGTAAAGATATTACTGATCGTTCCCTCGGCGACGAATCCCTCCCAGTTCAGCATGATGCCCTCGTAGGCCCCTGTTTTGAGGGATTCTATCTTCGCGAGGATATTGTTTAAAAAATTCGTGCTCTTGATCGAGGGGCTGAGCGCCAGCGGGTGATTGCGCCGCGTGGCTACAATGGAGACCGCAACGCCGTCGGTGTAGAACTGTTCCGGGTAGTCCTTAAAAGGCTGGGTAACGATGATCATGGTCGGGGCGGGACAGAGCGCCGGATCGAGCCCGATCTCGCCGCGCCCCCGCGCCAGGTGGATGCGCACGTAGGCTTCCGTAAGCTTATTGACTCGCAGGGTTTCGTAGAGCGCCTCCCCGATTTTATCGACGGTGAGGGGAAGCGGGAGCGAAATCGCCTCGGCGGAATGCTTCAGCCGGCTCAGGTGCTTGCTGAGCAAAAAAAGCTTTCCGTTGTAAGCGCGGAGCGTTTCATAGATCCCGTCCCCGTAGAGGAACCCGTGGTCGAAGACCGAGATAGAGGCTTTGTCCTTAGGGACGAAGTGTCCGTTCACGTAAACAAGCATGACGAAAAAGTATCATTATTGCGCGGATGTGTCAAGAAGGAAAGGAGTTACGTTGCTGTCACAAACGTTTTCTTTTCCTGTTTACAGATGATCTGAATCACGTTCCTGCCGCTCATGGCGACCGCGGGGAGCCCGCCGCCCGGCTCGACCCACTGACCGGCCATGTGGAAGTTCGACAGCCCTGGCAGGGTTTTTTTCATAACTTGTCCGAAGCGCCAGGTTTGGGGCGTCACTTGCCAGCCTTCGAAACTCCCCTTCCAGTTGCCGGTGTAGCGGACGAAGGTGGTGGGCGACGCCACATCGCGCATCTCGACCTGGTTTGTCAGGCCGGGGAAACGTTTGTCCAGGATGGACACGACTTTGTCCGCGAGCGTTTCCTTCTCAGCTTTGTACCGCTCCTCGTTTTCTCGAAGCTTTCTCCAATACTCGTACTCGGTCGGCAGCATCACGATCAGAACGGTTTTTCCTTCCGGCGCGAGCGTCGGGTCGAAGTTATAGATGTGGACACCGAGGAAACTGTGTTCCTTACCGCCGACGGAGAGCGGCTCCTTCAGTTCAAGGACGAGCCCGGTGGACGGGGGAATTTCGGGAAACGTTCTATTCACGCCGAGCGCAATATACATGAGCGGCGGAAAGAGCATGAGCTTTTCATAATATCCCCGGATCGTATCATCGATGTATTTTCCGTCGAGCATCTCGAAGATCGTGGCATGGCCGTCCGCGGCGGAGATCACGTAATCGGCGCGATGCTCGGTCCCGTCCTCAAGACGCACGCCAGCGGCACGGCCGCTTTCTGTCAGGATCTTCGCGACCTTCGCCTTATACGTCATTTCCCCGCCGAGAAAAAGGTATCTTTTTTCGATGGACTGCGCGAACGGGAGTGACCCCCCGACCGGGTATCCCGCTGCCCGGTTATGCATCCAGGCGAAGGTCATGAGCATGAAGAACATGGAGAAATCGGGCCGGAACAGGCGTGGAAAGGCCTCGCGGATCAGCCTGTTTTTGAAACGGTTGCCGAAGTCCGCAAGCGACACCTTGTTCCATTTCCAGAGCAGCCGCAAGAGCCCGAAATTCGTCACGACCATCTTGAGCATGTCGAAGAGACCCATGACCTCGGGAGCTTTCTTGATCGGGGGCTCCATGCGAGCGCACTTCCTGACCGCTGTGACGAACTCGTCAATGACAAGAGCGTCTTCCGGTGCGAGCTCCTTCATGTGGCGTTCAAGCCTGCCGATATCCGTGTAAGCGATAAACGTCTTCCCATCCGCGCCCTCGAACCGTGCATATTCATCGAAGTCAACGATCGTCGTTTCTTCCAACGCTCCGAGGTCTTTCCAGATACGGTAAAAGTTCGAGCGTTCGCTCGACCCGACCAGCCAGTGAATGCACCCGTCAACCGTATAGCCCTGCCGCTTCCATGCAGTGCAGAGCCCCCCCGGTTTTTTCTTGTGCATCTCGAAGATGCGCGTCTTGAAGCTGTTCATTTGGCCGTAGCATCCCGCGGAAAGCCCGGCAATGCCTCCGCCTACGATGATGATGGATTTATTAGACATAAAAACCTCCTGAGAAAAAAGCGTCTTCTACTTGCCTACCGTCTTTAAAAACCGCTTCATATCGAACCCCTGGTCCATCAGCTCTTTTACCCTTCCGACCTTCCGTTTCTCCCGGATGTTCGTCTTGCCCATGCTCGCCTCGATGCGGTCAATGGTCGTGAACGTATCATCGGTCACGGAAATGATCGGCACGCCCAGCGCTTGCGCCTTGCCGATGACCACGTCGTTCGTGGGAAGCCCGCCGGTAAGAACGATGCACTTGGTCGAGGTCTCCATGGCCGCGAGCTGGATGTCGGAGCGGTGCGCTCCGGTTATTACCGCCTTGTTTGGGATCCTCCGAAAGTAGCTAAGCGCGCTGTCCACATCCATGGCGCCGATGGAATAGTTTTCCACGTACTCATCCAGCCGTTCGTCGCAACAGACCACCGTACCGTTCAGGATATCCACGAGCTGCCGAACGGTGACCGCTTCCAGCGCCCGGTCCCGGGGAAAAATACCGAAGATCTTCACGCCTTTTTTCTCGAGAAAAGGACAGACGGTTTCGCGTACATGGCCGACTGCGTTTGCGGGCACTTTGTTGATTATGCTGCCGATGAAGCGATCGCCCAGAAGTTTTGAAGCGCCGAAAAGCGAGTCCGGAGACGTTTCACCGCGCCATGGCTCGACCATGACCAAGGAAGCGTTCATATCGTGGACCAGGGAGAGGGCATCCATTCCGAGGAGCGACCCTTCGAACAAATCTCCAACTCCGCCGATGATCACGAAGTCTTTTTTCTTGAGCGTTTTGAAGGCCGCAAGGACCTTCTTCTTCGCGTCCCTGAGCCCGCCTTCGACCAGCAGCGTCTGGCT
>JBGPHF010000122.1:0-5826 GCA_041484215.1 Nitrospirota bacterium | reverse complement strand
GGCGTGGGGTCGAGGATGTAGGAGAACCCCAGAACGCCGAGCGCGTCGTAAAGCGCCCGTGCGTAGATGATCGATTGAGGAAGGTTCGGATAGGCGTCCACGTAGGGCTGGATCACCGAGCGCGCGAAGTCCGACACAACGGGGTCCTTCGACGTGATGAACGCCCCTACCTTCGCTTTCTGGTCCCACCTGATCGCGTTCCGCTGGTAAAGCATCACCGGGAAGGTCCGGCTCACGGTCTTGGGCTCGCCGTTCAGGTAGTAGGTAAGCGCCAGTTCGCTCTGGAGCGGCGTATTCTCGGTTACTTCGAGAATTTTGTTGCTGAAGACCGGCTTGAGCTCCAATTCCGCCTTCTGATTCGGCGCTAGTTCCGCAAGTTCTACTTCTGTGGCGAAATCCATGAAGTCCTTGATCCGGAAGCTCAGTTTGACCTTGGGGTAGGCCCGGTCCGTATTGTTCGAGATGACGACCTTGCCGACAGCGTGGGACTCGTAATACTTATACGCGGCCGCGAAAATCTCGCCGACCTCGATTCTGCTGATCTCAATCGGCGGCACGGTCGCCGGCGCCTTGGGCGTCGTGGCAAATACGACCTCGCTCGCCGGGCTCTCGTCCCCTTCCTTCCCGACGGCCGTGAGCTGGTAATAATAGAGCGTTTCGTCGCCCAGCGGGAAATCGAGATGGACGGTCTTGTCCTCCTTCGCGCTCAGCTCGAAGCCCGCGGCGGGCTGAAGGCTCCGGTAGATGCGGTAGCCGCTCACGAAAGGTTCTGGATTCGGAAGCCACGAGAGCGTTATCTGTTTTTCCGCCGCTTCGATCCTGACTTTCTTGGGTGCGGCGGGAACGAGCTTGGGCGTCACGGCCGAGACCAGGGCCGTGGACGCGCTCTCATTTCCCTCGCGCGCCTGGCTGCTCACGCGATACGTGAAGGTCTGGTTGCTCACCAGCCCTTTGTCTATGAAGAAGGGCTCGGTGGAAGTCCCGGCGAGCGTGAAGGCCCCCGTTGCGCCGTCGCCGCGGTAAATTTTGTATTCCTGAAAGTAGCTCTCGTTGTTTCTTTTCCAGCCGAGGTGCACCTCGTTGGGCCGCGCCTGCGCAGTCAGGTCTTTCGGGACCGAAGGCGTAAGACGAAGGGTGAAGACCTGCACCCGGGAGTTGCCCCGGTCTCCCACATACAGTTGGAGGCCCCCGTCGAGTACAAGCCCTTGCGGGGCCTTGAATTGTCCGCCGTCTTTTCCCTCGCTGCCGAATTTCCAGAGATAGTTCCCATTCCCGTCGAAGATCTGCACGCGTCCGTTTCCCGAATCGAGGACGTACACTTCATTGTCCGCGGACACCGTGATGTTCGACGGTTCCTTGAATTCTCCGTCCTGCGCGCCCGGCCCGCCCGTTTCCCAGAGGAGTGAGCCGTTGTTGTCGTATTTTGAAATCCGGTTGTTCCCACGATCGACGACGTACACGTTTTCCGAGCCGTCAAGGGCCAAGTCCACGGGTTCGGAAAATTGCCCGGCCAGTTTCCCGGGTTTGCCGAAAGCGCCCAGGAACAAGCCCTTCGCGTTGAACACCTGCACGCGCCTGTTTCCCGTGTCCGCGACATACAGGTTTCCCTTCGCGCTGACCGTGACAGCCGAGGGCGAGTCGAACTCTCCCTCGCCCGAGCCGGATTTTCCGATCACCTGGAGAAGGTTCCCTTCGAGGCTGAACTTCTGTAGCCGGTCGTTGCCCGTGTCCGCTACCCAGAACTTGCCTGCGGCGTCGATCACGAGCCCCCGGGGATTTTTCAGCAGCGCCGGCTCGCTGCCGCGCGAGCCGATCCTGCGGCCTCCCGAGACGGCCACGGCGTAAAGCGAATCGCCCGAAACGCCCCAGACCCTCTTATTGACCGCGAGGGCGCTCACTTCCCCGGGTATCTCCTTCACCAACTCGACGGAAGCCCGCGGCGAAACTGGGGCCAGAGGCTGACTGGCCCCGCACTCGCAGGCAAAGAGCTGGACGGTATTTTTTTCCGCATCCAGCACAAAGGCTCTGCTGTCCGCGTCCACGGCAAGTCCAGCCGCCTCGCGGAACTGGCCCGGGCCGTCGCCTTCGGCGCCGAGCGACGCGACGAGCTTCCCCTGAGGGTCGAACTTTTTCAATTTATAGTTTCCCGTGTCGGCCACGTAGACATTGCCGCGAATATCCACGGCCAATCCCCGCGGTTTATTGAAGCCGTCGGCTCCCTTGCCGTTCGCTCCGAATTGGTCCGCCAGCGCGCCGTCGTTGTCGAATATCCTGACCTTGTTCGCGGCCGAGTCGAGCACGTAAATTTTCCCGCGCGGGTCCACGGCCACGCTGACCGGCGTCTGCATCTCGTCCTTCTTGGTCTTGAGCGTGAGCTGTCTGATGAAAATGCCGCCGAGGGTGAATACCTGGATCCTGCTGTTGCCGGTATCGGCGACATAGAGAAAGCCCTGCTGCGCGGCGAGGCCCGTGGGACCGCTGAATTCTCTCGGCCCGCTCCCTTTCTCGCCGAACACGCGCACGAGTTTCCCGCTCCCGTCGAAAACCTGGATCCGATGATTTCCCGTGTCAGCGACGTAGACCCTGCCCTGGTCATCGAGCGCGATGCCGGCCGGAGACTTGAACTGCCCGGGCTTGTCCCCCTTGGAACCCCAGGAGGCCAGGCTTTTTCCGTTCAAGTCGAGGATGACTACGCGGTGCGCGTCGGAGTCGGCGATGTACATCTTGTCGCCCGCCAGGGCAACCGCCCTCGGCTCGCTCAGGAGGCGTTCCTTGGCCTTTTTACCCGAGTCGCCGAGTTCCCTGACGAATTCGATCTGCTGGTAAGCATGGGATGTTGCTGCGAAGACAAGTGCAAAGAAGAATAGGATAGAGGTAAAACGCGTGCATCGTGGCATAGGACTCCTCCGCGGCAAGCCTTTGAGAGAACCGGCAGGTTTTAGTGATTTCTGAGTGCATACACTATACCACGGCATGAAGAAATTAACAATTAATAATTTGATGGCCAGATATTTTCGTGCTGGCACGCCGCAGACGCACGAGGAACGCGTGCAAGTTTGACTTTTGCTCCTTGTTTATGTTATGGTTAGTGAATTATTCGAGGTGGAGCAATGAGGCGAAGATATACAAGTTTCCTGCTTGCAACGCTTTTATTTTTTCAGATTCTTGCTGCGCCCGGCAATGCGGCCGCCACTGCCAATATCTACGAGGTCAACCCGGCTGACCCCACGTGCACAGTGACACCAAATTGCTACACGACCATTCCAACGGCAATCCAGACGGCGCTCACTTCAAAGCAGACATTCACGTTAGATACGTTTAAAATCATGGTTGAGCCGGGAACGTATCCGGGTGGTTTCTCTCTTGGGAACGGGATCGATCTTGTCGGACGGGAAACCGCTTCGACTATCCTGGAAGGCGGAACGGCCATAATTACGGCGGCCACCATTACGGAAGACACAAACGTTAAGAATTTTACGTTTCAAAGTGCACAAACCGGCGTGCTCATCCAGAACAGCACGGCCCACGTGAAAATCTTCAATAATATCTTCCGATCGATTTCCGGAAACGCTGCCGTGCAAACTCAGGCTTCTCCCAATACTGAAATCGTAAACAATACTTTTTTTTCGAACTCCACCGGCATCATACGAGACGCCGACACGATTGAAATTGTTAATAATATTTTTTCGAATAATAGTGTCGGAATCAACCAGGGCATCGTGCCCACGCAAAACAGCATCGACAATAACGATTTTTTTTCCAACACGACCAACGGTCCCACCGGCACCAGCCCCCTTACCTCGAATCCGCTCTTCGTCCCAACTGCAGGCGATTTTCATCTGTCGTCAGGTTCGCCGTGCATCAACGCGGGAACGAATTTTACCGGAGCGGGGAACAGCGTTGACGGCAATACCAGCGATATCGGCGCTTACGGCGGGTCGAATGCCGACACAATACCATTCCAGCTCTCCGGTGTGGTATCCTCGACAACTTCTACGACATCCCCGATCACAGTAAGCTGGAGTGCAAACAACAGCTACTTCGTCGACGCCTATCACGTCTATTACGGGTTCTCGCCCGGCGACTACACGGGAACAGGCGCAACGGAAGGCCTTTCTCCCTTCCTCGTGTCCGGGGCGACTTCGACGACCTTGAGCGGACTGACTTCATTGGCGACATCAACGCCCGCCCCCCCCGCCTCGGTGCTGACAAGCCCGCTCAATCAATCTATCACAGTCAATTGGACTCCGGTTTCCGGCGCCACAGGATACAAAATCTATTACAGCCTTGTCTCCTTTTCAACTACCACTTTGCCGAGCACGTACATCTTCGTCGATAGCGGCGCGGTGAATTCGTATCCATTCACAGGGCTGACGAACTATCAAACATATTATTTCGCCGTGTCCGCCTTTGCCCAGCCCACGGTCTACATTGCCGTTACAGCCCTAAACAATTCCAGCGGTCTTGGCCCTTTCACGCCTGGGGAAAGTTTTGAGAGCGACTATGCCACGACGAGCGTTCATACCGGTGATCTTCGTGAAAGCGGGGTATTGTCTGTTGTATCCGATTTCCCCGAGCCCGTGTCGCCCTACCCCACGCTGCCCAACAAGGGCTGCTTCATCGCGACCGCCGCGTATGGCCATTACTCCGCTCCACAGGTACAGGCCCTGCGCGAGTTCCGCGACCGCTACCTCATGTCGAGCGAAGCGGGCAGGGCCTTCGTTGCCTGGTACTATCACTACGGACCCATCGGCGCTGAATACCTAAACAGCCATCCCTGGCTCAAGCCCCTGGTGCGCGCGGCACTCCTTCCCGCTATCGGAGGATCACTTTTCCTGATAAAAACGTCCTTCATAATGAAGGCATTCGTGCTATTGTTGATCGCAGGCTTTGCGTTCACTCTGCGGCGTAGAAAAAAGCTTGTGTCTTCCGGAGGCGCGCGTTGAAAAAAATTTTCGTCTTAATGGTCCTCGCGCTGCTGCCGTCTCTCGCCCTTGCCGCGGATTCTCTTGCCGAGCGGCCCCTTTGGTCGCTGGAAGTGAAAGGCGGTCTCTTTGTCCCGGGCATCGAAAACTGGTCCACCTACTTCGGCAATAGGGACACGGGCGAGTTCGGCGGGTCTTTGGCGTATAAAATCACGAAACAGCTGGAGCTCGGCGTGGAGGCTTTAACGTTCAGGGACCATGGACAGGGAGTGCAGCCCGCCCATAATAACGCCATTGCGGGAAGTGTCAAATATGAGGCCGCGCCGCTCAACGTCTTCGCGCTGGCCCGGGGAGTGTTCAGCGAGAATCAATGGCTCATACCCTACGCGGGCGGCGGATGGACTCGCATGTTCTACCGGGAAGAAGTGGAGGGGCAGGGGATCGTGCGCGGGGCGAGGAACGGGTATCACGCGAGGGCGGGACTGCAACTGCTGCTCGATGTTCTCGATCCGAAGGCCGCGACCGGCATGTACCTCGACTACGGCATCCAGCACACCTACTTCTTCATCGAAGCGGAGTATACGCACGCGACGGTTGATACGGTCACCTCGGCGGCCTTTGCTTCCCAAACCGTCAATATCGGAGGCAAGAGCTGGTTTGGGGGGCTATTGTTCGAGTTTTGATTTTTGCCGCGGAGTTAACCATCCGTGGCTAAACTCGTTTTCAAACCACCTCACCGTCTCGTATCTCGATGATTCTTCCCGCCCGTCTTGCGTTCTCCTGGCTATGGGTCACCATCACGATAGTCCGGCCTTCGGCGTTAAACCCTTCGAGCGTTTCGAGCACCCTGTCTCCCGTCTTCGTGTCCAGGTTCCCCGTGGGCTCATCCGCAAGAATAAGC
>JBGPHF010000121.1:0-5833 GCA_041484215.1 Nitrospirota bacterium | reverse complement strand
ACTCGAACTCAAGGATGTTTCCGACATCGCGAAGGCGTCGGAGTTCAAAGTTTTTCTTCAGGCGCTTGAGTTGGGCGGCCAGGTCAGAGGATTCGCCGCGCCGGGCATGGCGGGACTTTCGCGCAAGGAAGTTGACGACCTGACGAACGAAGCAAAGATCTTCGGAGCCAAGGGACTGGCCTGGATCAAGGTGGCCGAATCGGGTTTTGAATCTCCCATTGCCAAATTCTTCAAGGATGGCCAGGTCAAGGCCATTGCCGAGCGGCTTGGGGCAAAGCCCGGAGACCTCATGCTGTTCATCGCGGACAGCCGGAAGGTCGTGGCGGAAACGCTCGGCTATTTGCGGCTCTTGATGGGCAAGCGGCTGAAGCTCATCGACGAGAGCAAATTCAACTTCCTTTGGGTCACGGACTTCCCGCTCGTCGAGTGGAACAGCGAAGAGAAGCGCCTGGACGCCATGCATCATCCCTTCACCGCGCCCCGGGACGAGGACCTTTCACTCATGGATTCAGAGCCACTCAAAGTAAGGGCCAAGGCCTACGACATCGTCTTGAACGGATCGGAGATCGGCGGCGGCAGCATCCGCATCCACCGCTCGGAGATACAGTCCAAGATGTTCGGACTCTTGAATATCGTGGAAGAGGACGCAAGGAAGAAGTTCGGTTTCTTGCTCGAAGCGCTCGAGTTCGGCGCGCCGCCCCACGGGGGTCTAGCCTTCGGACTCGACCGCCTCACGGCGATCCTGACCGGCGCCACGTCCATCCGCGACGTGATTGCTTTCCCCAAAACGCAAAAAGCCATCTGCCTGATGACCGAAGCCCCGTCCCGGGTAACCCCCGCGCAGCTCCGGGAATTGTCGGTCAAACTGGATATCGTTGAATAATGGCAGGAGCCAGTAGTCAGAATTCAGGAGCCAGGAGTAAAACGAAAAAGCGCTGCATTATTACACGTCTTCTGACTCCTGGCTACTGGCTCCTGACTCCTGCATTACGAGGTTTTTTATGAAATGCAAGATTTGCAAAAAGGAAGTCGAGCTCCGCGTCGGTTGACGCAATGTGCTATTTTGCTGCACGGCGTGCGGCAAGGAATTCTCGATCAAGGAGTACGCTGAGCAGATCGACGAGGAGACCTGGGAGAAGATCTCCCGCCGGCCCTGCAACCGGGCGTGAGACGGGAACCCCGACTCAGTTTTTGGGTCTGGCTTGTTCTTTCTATTCACCGGGAGGCGTTTCGTGGACTTTTTGAACTTGACGTTTTCGATATCCGGCGTTACTACTAACATTCTTTTTCCGCCGCTGATCGCGATGGTCATATCGTTCTTTACGTCCATGGGAGGCATCTCGGGGGCCTTTCTTCTTCTTCCATTCCAGATGAGCGTTTTCAATTACACGGCCCCGTCCGTGAGCGGAACGAACCATGTTTTCAACAGCGTCGCGATCCCGAGCGGTGTTTATCGGTATATCAAAGAAGGCCGCATGGCCTGGCCGCTTACCTGGGTGGTCATCGTCGGCACGCTGCCGGGCGTATTCATCGGATACTATCTCCGCGTCCTATACCTTCCCGATCCGAAAACGTTCAAACTCTTCGTCGGCTGTGTCCTGCTGTATATCGGCATCAGGATTTTTAAAGAACTGCTGGACGGCAATAAGGGGCAGTCAGCAGGCGCAAAAGCCCTTGAGGAGAAATTCAAAGCTCGGTCAGCGGAAATAAAAAAAGAGCAGAGTTCAAGGATGGCCGCGGGCATCCCCGCGGACGCGGTCGTGAAGACGATAAGCGTATCATGGAAGAAAGTGGAGTACGAATTTTGGGGGGAAAGTTTCTCATTCAACACGCTCGGCATGTTCGCCCTTGCGTTTATCGTCGGCATCATTGGAGGCGCATACGGGATCGGTGGCGGCGCGATCATTGCGCCGTTCTGCGTGGCTTTTTTCCATCTCCCCATCTACTCGATCGCGGGAGCCACCTTAATGGGTACGTTCATCACTTCGGTAGCGGGCGCCCTGTTTTTCACCGTGCTTCCCGCGACGCACGGCGCTTCTCCCATGCCCGACTGGCCCCTGGGAATCCTTTTCGGCATCGGCGGGTTCATCGGGATGTATCTGGGCGCGAACACGCAGAAATACGTGCCGCAGAAGTTCATCAAGATATTCGTGGGAGCTGCCATTATGTTTCTTGCGATAAAATATATCGTTCAGTTTTTTTAACGACTGAGTTTATAGTCCCAGAGCATACGCTGAAGATCATCCATGTCTTTTTCTCACCCCGTAGCACCAGCACGCGCATTGTCACCCTATAGATAACGAGGCATCGGGTTCGCTGATTCTGCGCTGGACTTTTTCGACTGCCAAAACATTAAGTTATTTCTCCCCTCAAATTAGAACTTCACGTTGACAAAAGCATAAAAACATAGTAATATTTGCATGTATTATTTCACGGAGGCTATTTATGATCCCTGTTGACAAGCGCCTTGAACTGCTGAAAGTGATCGCCCATCCTGTTCGGATCAAAATCCTCGAAGACCTGGTTCAGGGCGTTAAATGCGTGAGCGACTTCGAAGACTCCCTCGATATCAGCCAGCCTAATGCTTCACAGCATCTGACGCTGCTTCGGACGAACGGCATCATTGATTTCTTCGTTGACGGCAGGCTCAGGTGCTACTTTCTGAAAGAACCCTTCATCCCCGACCTTCTTGAACTTCTCAAAAAACAGTACGAGGAAGATATCCCCGCACCGGCTTGCTGTCCGGTGACGAAAAAAGGGACCTATCCAGGCGAAAGGAGAAGATGAGGAATAAGAATCTCAAAAAGTTTATACTTCTGGTCGTCATCATCGGGTTCGTTGCTGCCGCCCGGGTCTTCCACTTCGAGCAGTATCTTACTATTTCATTTTTAAAAGGCTCGCTCGACCGATTTAAAGCGGCCTACGGCGACAACCCTGCTGCAGTGCTGGGAGTTTATTCTTTCGCATACGTGCTGACCGCCGCCCTGTCCCTGCCCGGAGCAGCCCCTCTGGGAATGCTCGGCGGAGCCCTGTTCGGTTTCTGGACTGCGACGCTCGTCGTTTCTTTCGCAAGCACGATCGGGGCGACGCTCGCCTGCTTCGTTTCGAGATTTCTTTTAAGGGACTGGATACAGAACAGATACGGTGACAAAATCGCGAGGGTCAATGAAGGGATCGAAAAAGAAGGAACATTTTATTTATTCTCGCTCCGCCTGATCCCGGTATTTCCTTTTTGGATGATCAACCTCGTTATGGGCCTGACAAAAATGCCGCTGTTGAGGTTTTACTGGGTATCACAGGTCGCGATGCTGCCCGGGACAATGGTTTTCGTGAACGCTGGAAAGGAACTGGGAAAGATCGATTCCATGAAAGGCATATTCTCTCCCGGCCTGATCATCTCGTTCGTTCTCATTGGACTTCTGCCTGTAGGAGTGAAAAAGGCCTTTGATTATTACCGCTCCCGGTTAAGCAAACGCCGGGTAAAATAACCATTCAGACTACACGGGGAAGGAGATTCAAATGGAAAAGCCGATTATAACACTGTACATGAATGATCCTATGGGAAAATGGTGAGTGTCCATCACGGAAGCCGCCGGTCGGGCGGAGAAAGAATTTGGCGCGGAAATCAGAGTGATCAAAAAGACGTCGAATGAGTATCGGATGGAGAAAGACCCTCCGCCGTGTCCTTCAGTCATGGTGAACGGGAAATTCATCGGCAGGAAAGAGAACGTCCAGTTCGAAGCGATCAGGGCAGCAATACTGAACGACAGGAAATGATAATGAAGTCTGAGATGAAGGAATCAAGCTTCACAGGTATGCCGCAAGCTGCAATCAAAGAGAAGGCTACTGAGCCGATGCAACATACCTCTGCCAACAGCCAGTCGTCTGTTGGCGGACGATATTCATGGCAGGTGCGGACAGCTTGCCTCCTGGCGTTCGGATTGGCGTTCTTCGGATGGTTGAACGAAAGGCGGCTTCACTGGTTTGATAATCCGATCTGGTTGAACCATTTTACGGAATATCTGATCGTCCTCGGGTTCGGAATATGGAGAATCGCCGCAGAACGTAATTCATACACGCGAAAGCGGCTGATTGTCCTGGTTTTCTGCGTAACGGTCTTGTGGTGGCTCATTCCGTGGGCGTTGCCGTTCACCGAACCATATTTTGGAAATATAATTACACCACCGGTATTTCCTTCATTGCACACACCGGGCACCGTCACGTTTTTCCTGACGCTGATTGCGGTCTTTCTTTTCGGCCGTCGCGTGATTTGCGGGTGGAATTGCCCTTGTGTGGGAGTTCGAGAGACCGTAGGATTCGCTTTCAGGAAAGACACCGTCAAAGGCGACTTTGCGTGGAAGTTCCGCCATTCTAAATGGCTTTTTTTTGCGATGTATGTTATTGCGAGCTTTATCATAATCGTGTCCTCTCCAATCGGGTGGAAAGCGACCTATTTAACCGTTTTTTATGGAATCGTCGGGGTCACCTATTTTGGGACGTTCTTTCTTGCGCCTCTGGTGGGTAATCGATTTTACTGTCGTTATCTGTGCGCATACGGGGCCACGTTCGGACTGCTGAACAGGATCGGTTTTTTCCGTATAGACTATGAAGCGGATACCTGCACGGATTGCGGGCTCTGTATGAAGGTGTGCGACATGGGCATCCCGATTGTCGGCCTTGGTAAAAAACACGGGAACGTGAACGTTGCGGATTGCATGGGGTGTGGGCGTTGTGTTACGGAGTGTCCGACAAAAAGCCTTGCCTTCCACGATGTCAGGAGCGTGATCATGCCAACATTGCTCCCCATGGTTCAGAATAAAGACCGGCTAAAAGCGTCAGCCGACTGGAAAAACACGAGAACCAAGACGAATGCCCTGGCGTTTGTCATAGTATTGCTAGTCACTGTTGCCATAGCAGGCTGGTTTTATTCGGCAAAGGGTACGAAATCAGAGCTTCCCGGCAATCTGAAGGCAATCACGTGTGTTCACTGATGGGCGGTTACTGACCGCTAAGAAATAAATATTGTTACCGAGGAGGGTATCGATGAAACGAAAAATCACGTTGTGTTTGACGCTTGTTGCTCTGTTTTTTGTTCCTCATGCCGCATTGGCGGTAAATTACGTTAAGCCGGACATCTTTAAACAAGGGCTTGCAGGCAAGAAACAGCTTGTCATAGTGGATATTCAAACTGCCGAAAACTTCGGAGATCACCATTTCAAGGGATCGATAGAGACGAACGCCTTCCCCGTGAAAAGTGATGAAGAAAAAAAGCGGCTCGACAAAACGCTTCCCAAGATCCAGTCTTCAAAAGGCGAAGTGGTCATCGTCTGTCCAATGGGCAAAGGCGGCGCCCTCAATGCATATGACTACCTGAAGTCCAAAGGTGTGCCGGAAAACAGGCTTTTCATCCTGGAAGGCGGAGTCCACGGCTGGCCCTATCCGGACCTGTTCGTGAAGGGCAGATAAGGTTCATAAGTCTGGAATAGAAAGGCCGCCTTAATCACCCGAACAAGGAGGGTTCATGTCGAAAACCGTTACGCTGTATCTGACAACGTCGCCTTATTCCTACGAGAACACACTGACGAGCGCCCGCATCGCCGAGTCGGCGCTCGACAAAGGCCATAGGGTCAATCTGATCGCATCGGCTGATGGCCTTTACTGTTTTCTGACAAAACAGAAGGCGAAGGGCATCCTGAATGCCGAAGAGGAGTTCACGCGGCTCATACAAAAAGGGCTGAAGGTGTATCTCTGAGGCGGCTGCCTGAACTTTCGCCGTGCGGCGAAAGACGATTATCTTGCAGGAACGGAGATCGGCTCTCTCAAAGGACTTTTT
>JBGPHF010000120.1:0-5836 GCA_041484215.1 Nitrospirota bacterium | reverse complement strand
ATTAAAGACCCTAAGATGTTCCTACAAGTTTTTTTAACTCAATCTTTAAGTCTGACCCCATCCTGAACACTGGTCTTTAAACATTACAGCACTCAACGATGATCTGTGGCACATTCCGGTAGTGGCCATCCGTGGTAATCAGTTTGAGGCCGTATTGCATGGCCGTGGCAGCAATCCAGAGGTCGTTTGTCGGTATGGGCGTCCCCTTCGACCAGAGATAGGTGATGATCGCCGTGTACCGTTCCGCTGTTTCTTCATCGATGACCGCGACCTGCACGCGCGGCGATGAGAGAAATTCCCTGAGGACATCTCTGTTCTTCTTTTCTCTGCCGCCGTGGGAAAAACCGGCATAGAGTTCGCCGAGCACCACCGGGTTCAGGTAAATTTCGTCCGCCTCCTGAAGCGCCTGTTTCACCTCCGCGTTTCCCCTCAGATAGGCCGAGTAAGCCGAGGTGTCGAGCATTACTTTGATTTTTTCCATAGCTCCGCGTCCACCTTCCTCTGGTTCTTCAGGGTTTTGTCGAATGACGCGGCTTCCTCACGCGACCAAAGACCGGCGAGGTGGTCCAGATCATGGTAGAGGACCTTTTTCTTCTTTTCCAGCGCCTTCGTCCCAACTGCCCGTTCGAGGAGCGAAATGATCGCTTTGTTCAGGCTCACGCCCTTCTGCGCCGCCTCTTTCTGCACCGTCTTTTTTACTTCATCGGGGATGCTCCGGATAGTAATCTGCTTCATGATTTTCCGCCTCCGCGTGAGTCACTCGTGCTTCATCGTGAGTCTATTATTGCAGCATTATTAACGAAAGTCAATTGAGAATCCGGCGCGAGACGGGAACCGAGGACCAAACAAGGCGTGAGAGCAAGCATCCGCTCATAGCCGCGATCGTGGGGTAGCCTGCGGAGGCCATCAACTTCAACTGGTGACAATTTGTCACCAGTTGACTTCCAGGCTGAAAGCAATGCGTTAATGGTGCTAATGCACAAGCTATGCACGGAGAAAGACGCGACTCTAAAGATTCCTCGACCCTAAAGATTCCTGCCCATGAGGCAGGAGCTGATGCCGAGCTTGATCGAGTTTTTTGCATTCATTTCCGCGCCGTCGTAAGTGGAGCCCCCTCCGGCAGGAGCCGGGGGATTGCAAGTCGCGGGATTCCGGGATCCGTATTTTAATTGTTCATAAGATCCACATACGCGGCAATTCTCCGCTCGATCTTGTCCCGTACCCGGGTGATCGGGATATGGTTCTTTATCAGATTGGTGTAGACGCCGGCGTTATTCAGATCGCCGACAAATACCGCGCCGACAAGGAAAGCGCCGTCGAGCACGAGCTTCCAGTAACCTTCCCCGTCCTCGTGCGAGATGGTTTTGTATTTTCCGCCATCGGCCTCAATGAGCCCTGCCGAGACAAAAGGTATGCCCGCTATCTCCGAGGCGTTCATTACGGACAGGAACCCCGGATAATTCACATTCCCGCCCGCCATGTTCGCGCCTGCAGCGCGGCCCATCTCCAGAGCGTTGCTCCAGAGCCCGCTAACGGTGTTTTTGTTGCTCAGCAATTCCCTGCCTTCCACCACATCTCCTGCGGCGTATATTCCGGCAACGTTCGTCCGGAGCGACTCATTCACCAGAATACCCCTGTTGGTTTTTATGCCCGAATGCCTGAGATACGTGATGTTCGGCCTTACGCCCGCCGCAACGACCACGAGGTCGGCCTTGAGCGTCTTGCCGGTACTGAGCTTCACTCCGGTTACCGCGGACTGCGCTCGAACGATTTCGGACGCTCTCGTGTTCGTGAGTACGGAAACCCCTTCTTGCTCTACAGCGGCCCGGATAATTTTCACACCGCGCTGATCAATCCTCCCGCTCAGGATCTCCGGCAGCGCCTCGATAACAGTCACTTCCCGGGGACCCTCGCCCATTGACCTGTTCCTCTCCCGCAAGGCAAGGGCCGCTTTGATCCCGACCAGGCCGCCGCCGATGATGACAGCGCTCCTGGAGGTCTTCGCGGCATTGCTGATCCGAATCGCCTGGGCCATGTTCCTGAGCGGATACACATCGGTTCCCTCCAGCCCCGGGATCGTCGGCTTCAGCGGGACGCTGCCGGTGGCCAGAAGCAGAACGTCGAAGGACATCCTCGCGCCTGAGGCAAGCAGGACTTCTTTTTTCTTCGCGTCCACGCTGATCGCGGTGCCGAGGACGGAAGCAATATCCCTTCCCCTCAAAGGGTCCTCGGGATACAGAATATCAAACTCGCTCTTCTGCCCGGATATGAGATAGGGGATGATAGGCCGGTAGTACGGACCGGCCTTTTCACCCGAGATGACCGTGATATCAGCGGAGCTGTCATTCTCACGGATCGCCTTTGCCGCGGAGATACCCGCTATGCTGCCTCCAATGATCCCGTAACGCATACTTGTCCTCCCCGGTTACCGGCTCGCGCCCGTTGCTTCAGTGAATACGACCTTGCGTCTCTGTTCCTCCGACATCACGCCCGCGTCGGCCAGCACGAGCGCGTGCGTGGGACAGGCATTCACGCAGGCAGGGACATCCTGTTTGTGGCACCGGTCGCATTTAACTGCGATGTGCTTCTCCCTGTCTCGCGATATCACGCCGAAGGGGCAAGCCATAACGCAGGACCAGCACCCGATGCAGCGCTCTTTTTTCCTGCGCACAAATTTTTTTTCGTCCTGATAGAGACACCCGCTGATGCAGGCGGAAATACACGGGGCGTCCTCGCAGTGCCTGCACAGGACCGGCATTCTCGTGCCGCCGGCAGCCTCGACAAAAAGCCGCTTCATCGGAGCCGGCGACTGGCTGATCGCGGGAAACAGGCTCTTGTCCTTCGAATGCTGGATTGCGCAAGCGATCTCGCAGCTTCTGCAGCCCATGCACTTTTCCGGCTTTACGAATATCTGGTTCATATCGTCCTCCTATGCCGAAAGCCCGAGGCCTTTGCGGCGCTCGGACATGGCTGAAAGAAGCTGCGCCGACGCCTTGATCGGATCAGGCTCCACGATGAAATACCCGCCGAAAAGGTCTTTCGCGGTCGACGTAAGCACCTGCGTCACCACCTTGCTGCCGAGCACGGGCGGCACCACGCCGAGATGAGTGGGCAGTCCGGCCGCCACGGCCCACGTGCCGATGGCCACGGCCTTTTCCGTCACCGCCTCGGGCGCCGAGGCCACGACCGGCAGCTGGTTCAGATCGACGCCGAGCTTGTTTGCCAGCGCAACCGCCAAATCAGCGGCCCGTGAATTGTCCACGCAGGAGCCCATGTGGAGCACCAGCGGCAGCGGCCCGCCCAGACCGGCTGCCTGGCCAACCGCCGTAAGCACGGCCTTGAGCCCCGGCCCGGCGTATTTGTTCGTTGCCTCGGGCGTCATGAACCCGTGCCGGGCAAAGGCGCCGGAAGCGCAGCCCGTTGCAAGGATAAGGACATTGTTCTTCGCAAGCTCCTTGATCATCGCGACATAGTTCGCATCCTGCGTGACCTTGACGGTATTGCACCCCGCGAACAGGCATACGCCGTAGATATTGCCGGAAACAATATTGTCGATAAGTGGTTTGAGCGGATCTTCCTTGTTCACCTTCGCGAGGGCGCCGATGATCGTCTCGGTCGAGAACCCGACGATGGCCTGGCTCGAGACATCGGGGATGGAGACCTTCTTCGGATCGCGCTTCTTGAACGCGTCGATGGCAACGGAGATGATTTGAGCTGCGGATTCGCGGGCATTCGCCTCTTGGAACTCGATATGCGTGGCCTTGGGTATCTTCGCAATGGACATGGTGGTGATGAGCTTCGTGTGATAGCACTCGGCCACATTCGCGAGCGAGGGCATGATGCACTGGTAATCGACGACCATGGCGTCCAGAGCGCCGGTCAGGATCGCGGTTTCTTGGGAAACGGAACTCGTCGCGAGCGGGATCTTGTGCCGCATCATCACTTCGTTCCCGGTGCAGCAGACGCCGACGACATTGATTCCCTCTGAAGCGCCGGCCGCCCTGGCCTTGTCGTTCAGCCCTTTATCGTCCGCCACCTGCGCGATCATGTCGGAGAGGAGCGGGTTGTGCCCGTGCACGGCGATGTTCACGGCGTTCTTTTTGAGCACCCCGAGGTTCGCCCTGGTCACGGCAGGCTGCGGCGTGCCGAAGAGGATGTCGGCAAGGTCCGTGGCCAGATGACACCCGGCATAGTCGGCCAGCGCGCATTTGATCGCGCCGAGCAGCAGGTTCACGGGATCGGCGTCAACACCGTAGGTCGTCCTGTGCATGGCTTCGGCCACCACGCTGTCAATCCCCGTGGGCACCACGCCGAGTTTCACAAATGTATCCACGCGGCCTTTGGTCATGGTGGAAGCGGCCCAGGTGAGCGGAGACTCTTTTTCCGAAAATTCCTCCAGAGCCTTCATGGCCACGTTCCGCGCGAGCGTCTTCACATCGCCGACGTTCGTCACACCGATCCTTGCCGCGACCGCCCTGAGCTTGGCCTCGTCCTTGATCGGATAATCAGGGGCCTCGCCATTTGCTGATTTAAGCAGTGTGTGTGCCAGGTGCTTGGCGTGGCCACCGTGAGACGCCGTGCCCGCCGCCACGGCCCGCGCAACCCACCGTGCGACCATCACATCCGCGTTCGCTCCGCAAACCCCGGTTTGGGGCCCCTCGCCGAAGGGATCGATCCTGCACGGCCCCTGCATGCAATTCCTGCAGCACAGGCCTGTCTCGCCGAAACCGCACTGCGGCTTCTGAGCTTCGTACCGGTCCCAAACGGTCTTGATCCCCTGCGTGTCCGCCGCCTTTAATGCAAATAGCGTCCCGCTGTCAATAGACTTCTCCATACTGACCTCCCTTTTGCCATGGATTAGGTGATCTCAATATATTTTTTTGCGACCTGTGAAATGATATCAAAGGACACGGAATGTTCCCAATGATAATGCCGGATTTGGCCGTGACAGAAAAGACCCGAGCTTCAGTGAGACGTGGAATCTCCCTTGTCAACACGATTGCCGGTACAATAAAGAAATAGTATTGAAAAGTAAATACCCTGCTCAGGGTATTTACAGGGTATGGGTAACTCGAAGAAAGAAAAACTACACTTAAGAGATAATAATATGGTCTTGCGGATGTTCGTCTTATTGGCCGCTAATGTAACATAAAAGCAGAAATGGTGTCAATAGGGCAAAGAGCGGATATTTTGAAGAACAGTCTTTCTAACGGTGGCTTGTTTTTTCGATGCCATCTTAACCGCCGCCTTCGTTTTTTTCTCGGCCTTGCAGACGTATTTCGGAAAACTCCGGAATGACATGATGTCTCCTTTCCAAGGATAAGGCCCCCTCACCTTTATCCTCTTCCCCCGAGGGGAGAGGGGTAGGGTGAGGGGTTTTCAATCGCCCGTGTGAATCAAAAACATGATCGTTTCATAATTCCATGATAGTGCAATATCAAATCGTCAGCGTGAACATCCCCAGCAACTGCTCATTGCTCATCTCCGTGATCCAGGCCTCGGACCCGGACTGGATGACATCGTTCGACAGCTTCACTTTCCCCTCGATCAGCTGATCGATCTTCTCCTCGATGGTCCCCTTGGTGATGAACTTGTGAACGAGCACGTTTTTTTTCTGGCCGATCCTGAAGGCCCGGTCGGTCGCCTGGTTCTCGACAGCGGGGTTCCACCACCGGTCGAAGTGAATCACGTGGTTCGCCGCAGTGAGATTGAGTCCCACTCCCCCGGCTTTGAGGGACAAGACCATATACGGCACATAATCCTCGTCCTGAAACCGATCGACGATTTCTTTTCTCTTTCCCACCGGCGTGCCGCCGTGCAGCACGAGCCCCTGCCT
>JBGPHF010000119.1:0-5848 GCA_041484215.1 Nitrospirota bacterium | reverse complement strand
CGCAAAGCTGGCAAAGGGCGCAAAGAGAAGCAACTGCTTGGACTGAGGTTAAACCTTAAAAGTTTCTAAACCTTTGCTCTGGTTTTAAACCCAAATAAATATTTTGTTTTAGGGTTTCCTTTGCGATCTTAGCGCGCTTTGCGAGAAACCGAATTACTGCTGTTGTTTGTTCAGCTCTTCTCCCCCGGCAATGTTACCGTAAACATCGTCCCTTTTCCGACTTCGCTCTCGGCCATGATATCGCCGCCGTGTTTCTTTATGATACTATACACGATCGCAAGCCCGAGACCGGTCCCCTTGTCCTTGGTCGAAAAAAAAGGCTCATAGATCTTATCGATCGATTCACGGGGGATCCCTCCGCCGCTGTCCGAGACGGTAATGACCGCGGATCCTTCGTTCTCTCGTACGCTCACGCTGAGGCTTCCCTGGCCCTGCATTGCGTCCACGGCGTTCGCGAACAGATTGATGAGAACCTGTTCGAGCTGTCCCCGGTCCGCATCGATCACGACCTGCGGATGATCGGCAACAAGGGAGAAGCGGACGTTTTCAATATTCCTCGTGCCCCCCAGGCGCCGGTATGCTTCCGAGATAAGTTCCTGAAGCTCCACCCGGGCGAAGTGCGGCTCCCGGCCGCGCGCGAATTCGAGCAGGTCGCCCACGATCCGCTTCACCCGTTCGGTCTGGCTCACGATATCGCCCACCGCCTCCTTCACCGACGCGGTACAGTTATCTCCCGCCTCCCGGGCCAGGACCTGGGCCGAAAGGTAGATGTTGTTCAGGGGGTTGTTCAGTTCATGGGCCACACCCGAGGCGAGCGTGCCGATGGCGGCAAGCTTCTTGGTCTGCACCAGCTCCTCGTTCTTGCGCGCAAGTTCCGCCTCCCGCAGGACAAGCTGGTCTTCCATGTCGTTGAACTTGTCTATGAGGACGCCCACCTCGTCGCGGGCGTTGTTCTTCGCAAGAGGCATCGCCAGGTGGGGATAAACGCCTTTTCCCGTCTTCTCCACCACGCTGATCAGCAGCATCAGCCGCCGCACCACGTTCGTGCTGATGAAAAACAGCATACCGATGCCGACGATGAAAAAGAGCGGAAAAAAAACAAGGATCGCCAATTGCGACACGCGGATCATCGTCTCCGCCCGTTCGCGCGCCACGATATCGAGGTCCTTCGAGATGACCATGATTTCTTCGCCCGTCTTCCGGAGCGCGAAGATATCCGTGTCGAGCTCCCGCAGCCCCAGGACAAGGGCGTGTTTCCGGGGCAGGAGAAACGCGCGCTCCAGGAAGTCCGCCGATTGAGCGGGGCGCTCCAGGAACGTGTCCTGCACGAGGGAAAAGAATTTTTTGTTGCTCCGGTACATGCCCGTTCGCGTAAAAAGCTCCGTCAGCCGGACCGCCGACGCCTCGATGATCGTGAAGCGCCGCTCGTATTCAGCGATTTTGTCCCGGAGCGCCAATTTGCCTGTCTTGTCGATGTTCGGGTTCTTCGCGAGGAGGTTCTTCAGGTCCTGGATATAGGAGTGGACGGCAGCCGACTCTTCCTCTGCCTTCTGCGGACTGTAGAGAAAATAGTTTTTCTCGTGCCGCCGGAGCTGGAGCGACTTGCGGTTGATGGTGTCGGTCACTTCGAGGTAGCGGATCTCCTTCCGAAGCTCGATGAAGTTCACGTACTCGAACGCCGCCAGGATGGCAATGATGAACGCGCTGATAAAGAAGCCGAGGGCTATTTTTTTCTTGAGAGACATAGGAGGTTTAACCGCTTGGTTACTGTAGCATATTTGCCTCATGCAATCAATAACGTTCTGTCAACCGGCGGCCTTTTAATTGGACATTTCCTCGTTCTTTCACTGCTGGAGCGCGCTATCCTAACTTTTTATATATGCCCATCGTTATCGTTGACATTGCCGTGAATCAGGAATATATTCCTTAGGGGCGCTTAAAAAATCTGGACCCGAACATATCCGTCGGGAACCGGACTCGCGCCTTGATTGATTTAAGATAAACAGGTAAAATAGATTCAAGAGGTGAAGCATGATCGCAGTGGAAAAAATCATTCTCGACAAATTTAAGGCCCTGCTTGCAAAGCGCGTCAACGTTTACAAGTTGATCCTGTTCGGCTCCCGCGCGCGCGGCAATGCTGAGCCCTCTTCCGATATGGACATCCTTGTTGTCCTTGAGGGGACACCGACGGAAAAAGATTTCGACTATGTGAGTGAGTGCGCCTGGGAGGCGGGATTTGAACGTGGCATTGTCGTTGTTCCTGTTGTTTATACCAGAAACGAGTGGGAAATAAGTCCGGAACGCTATTCATTACTCGCGCTTGCCGTTGAAAAGGAAGGGGTGCTCCTGTGAAAGAACAGGAGATCGCGGACCTTATACGGCACCGCATGGAACAGGCGCAAACCGCTCTTGATGATGCCGCTTACCTCCTGAGCGGGAATCGCAGCCCTCAAAGCATCGTCAATAGGGCTTATTACGCGATGTTTTACGCTGTGCTGGGCCTTCTGCAAAAAATCGGGAAGGTGCCTTCCAAACATATCGGCGTGATAAGCCTCTTCGACACGGAATTCGTTCTCAAAGGAATATTCCCGAAGGAGCTGTCAAAGGATTTTCACAAGGCGTTTGCACTGCGCCAGGTATCGGACTACAAGAGCGTTACGCCCATCTCGGTTGAGAAGGCCGGCGAAACTTTACAGAGTGCGGCACGATTTGTTGAAGCAGTACGAGCCTATCTCCCCAGATAATTCCGCATTCCGAAATTCGCAATCTACAATTATCTACCGCTCCTTCTGCATCCCCCACTTCTTCCGCTTCTCCCAGAGGGACTTGCGGGTGATGCCGAGCAATTCCGCGAGTTGCTGCTCGTTGAAATCGGTTTGATACTTCAGGATGAACGCCTTGGTGTAGCCCTCGATGGAGAGTTTTTTGTCGAACACCTGGCTGTCGAACGACGCTTCCTCTCCCATGCCCAGCGGCAGGTACTGGGGACCGATCAGGTCGCCGTCGGAAACGAGGATGGCCCGTTCGATGACGTTCTGAAGTTCGCGCACGTTTCCCGCCCACTCGTAGTTCGTCATGGCGTCCAGGGCTTCGGGCGAGACGCTCTTCGCCTGTTTGTTCATTTCCCGTGAATATTTTTCCAGATAGTATTCCACAAGCGATCGGATGTCCTCTTTCCGTTCCCGCAGCGGGGGGATCCGAAGCGAGATCACGTTGATCCGGTAATACAGGTCTTCGCGAAACGAGCCCTGTTTCACTGCGGCCTTGAGGTCCTTGTTCGTCGCGGCAATGAACCGGATGTCCACCTTCATGCCCTTCGTGCTGCCCACGGGCCGGATCACCTGGTCTTCGATGACCCTGAGCAGCTTCGCCTGGAGCGCGAGGCTCATGTCCCCTATCTCGTCCAAAAACACGGTGCCGCCCTCGGCCTCTTCGAGGATGCCCTTCTTGGTCGCCACCGCGCCGGTAAAAGCCCCGCGCACGTGGCCGAAGAGCTCCGTTTCGAGCAGGTTCTCCGGGATCGCCGAACAGTTGATCGGCACGAAAGGAAGGTCCCGCCGGGAGCTGTTGTGGTGAATGACGCGCGCAAACAGCTCCTTGCCCGTACCCGTCTCGCCCAGGAGCAGTACGCAGCTCCTGGCGTCGCTCACCTTCCGCACCTCGCCGAGCAGGGCCTTGAGCGCGGGCGTCTCGCCGATGACGCTGGTGAAGTCGCAGTCTTTGCCGAGCTCACGCTTGAGGAGCGTGTTTTCGACCTGGAGGCTCTTTTGCCTGAGGGCGTTCCGCACGATCTGCTTGATCTCCTCGTGGATGATAGGCTTCATGATGTAGTCGTAGGCGCCCGCTCGGAGCGCCTTGACCGAGGTGTCGAGCGAGGCGTAGGCCGTGGTCACGATGAAAAGCTGGTCGGGCGTCTGCTCCCGCACTTTCGTAAGCAGCTCGATGCCGTCCATGCCCGGCAGAATAATGTCCGAGATGATCACGTCGTAGGTGTTCGCCTCGAACAGCGCGAGCCCTTGCTCCGCGGACTCCGCCGCGTCCACGGCGAAGCCTTCTTTCGTGAAGATGCGCTTGATGGATTCCCGCAGCGTCTCTTCGTCTTCAACAAGCAACATGCTTTTGGACATTCAAACCTCACTCAGTAAAACGATTCAAACACTCAAACATTCAAACGTTCAAACGGTTTTAACTCTCCTACACCGCGACCGGGATCTTGATGAGGAACGTCGTTCCCTTGTCCTTCACCGAGTCGATCTCGATCGTTCCGCCGTGGTCCTTGACGATGCTGTAACAGATGGAAAGGCCCAGGCCCGTGCCTTTCGTCGGCCCTTTCGTGCTGAAGAAAGGATCGAATACCTTGTCCCGCACCTCGGCGTCGATGCCCCGGCCGGTATCGGCAAAGAGCAGCTCCACGTCGCCGTTCGCCTGTTTTATCGAGATATCGAGGCTCCCGCCGTCCGGCATCGCGTCCCGCGCGTTCAGAATCAGGTTCAAGAACACCTGCTGCATCTGGTCGGGGTCTATCTTGACGGGCGGCGTGTCCTGGACGTCGACGCGGATCGCGATCTTCTTGAAATTCCGGTCGTACCGCACCAGGCTCAGCGTGTTTTCGAGGATCTCCCGCAGGTTCGTCGGCACCTTCTGGCGCGGGTAGAGCCGCGCGAAATCGCCTAGGTTCCGTACGATGCGCGCGATGCGGTGCACGTGCTGGTTGATCGTCGAAAGCGACTCCTTGGTGAACTGGGTCACGTCCTCCGTTTGCAGTTCCTGCACCAGGGAGGAGATCGACGCCAGGGGGTTGCCGATCTCGTGAGCCACCCCGGCGGCGAGCCGGCCCACGCTCGCATGCTTCGTCGCCCGGAAGAGCTCCTCCTCGATCTTTTTCTTTTCGGTAACGTCTTCGAGCACGAGCACGTAGCCTTTCTGCGCTCCCGTGAGCCTGCTCACGTATCCCTTGAGGATGATCTGGGGTTCGAAGCTCCGCTGGCACAGAAGCTCTCCCTCGCGCAGCTCGGGGGTGAAGAGCCGCGGCTCCAGGCACGTGAGCAGGTCGGCCGCGTCGCTGTCCAGGGCGTCGGACTTCTCGACGCCCGTGATCATTTCCATGCCGTTGTTCCAGTATTTCACCCGCAGTGATTCGTCCAGCGTCGCCACGCCGAGCGGGAGGCTCTCGATGATGTTCTCGCTGAATTCCTTGAGCACGGCAAGCTGCCGGTTCGCTTCGGCAAGCTCCTGGCGCGAAAGCCTGAGGCTCCGCGAGATCTGCCGGACTGAATTAGAGACCCGGAGCGCCTCGTCGTGGGAGAGGACCACCCGGTCCTGGAACACGAGCGTGCTGATGGCGGAGCCGAGAACGCCCGAGAGGATGCTCTCCGCCTCCTGCCTGAGCTTCAGGAGCCACTCGCCGGTGATCTTCTCCCGATCGAGCCCGTTCTTTCTCAGAAATCCTTCGATGGCTTCCTGCGCCTCCGCGGGTCCGATGTACTGGCCCAGAATTTCCTCGATCTCAGCCAGCGTAGAAGGACTGTGGTTCAATGGAAACTGGAGCGGGGAATAGGAATCCACGAAAATAATGGCCTGGCGCATCTCCGCGTCGGACTGGCGCGTGAAGAGCGACACTCCCACGTAGCACCCTATGTTCAGGGCCATCCCCCAGAACAGCGAATGGCTCCAGCGGTCGAGCCCCTGAAGGCCGAAGAGCGCCGTGGGATTGAGGAGCCGTGAATTGAAGACCGACTCCAGGAGCCCGCCCGGTTCGATGATGCCGGCGCGCATAAGGGCCGGAATAAGGAGCGTGTAGATCCAGATGCCGAAGCCCGCGAGGATCCCGGCTATGGCGCCTTTTTTG
>JBGPHF010000118.1:0-5896 GCA_041484215.1 Nitrospirota bacterium | reverse complement strand
TGCACAGGATTCTGCGCCGGGAGGCGGGCACGGACCCCTACCGCGAAGTAAAGGACGCCTATAACCGTATTGCGCTCGAAAAATTACCCGCGCTCCGGCAGCGGGCCGCGCGGAGCGCCGACCCCCTGGAAGGGGCGGTACGCGTCGCTATCGCGGGAAACGTGATCGATTTCGGAATATACGATGCCGTGGACCTCGATCATTCCATCGAGGAATCGTTTCGGCTGCCGCTTCAGGAAGCCGATTATCGAACCTTTGCCGGGGCGGTCGACAAGTCCCGCAGCATTCTTTACCTTTGCGACAATGCGGGCGAAATCGTCTTCGACCGCGTGCTCCTGGAAACGCTGCGGGCAAGGGGCAAAAAGGTGACCGCCGTGGTCAAGGGTTCCGCGGTGATCAATGACGCCACGCAAGAAGATGCGGCAACGGCCGGGCTTGCTGAATCCGCAACAGTCATCGACAACGGCAACGACGGCATCGGTACTTTGCTTGAGGCCTGTTCGCCCCGGTTTCTAGAGCTTTACCGGGACGCTGATATGATCATCAGCAAGGGCCAGGCGAATTTTGAAACACTCGTGCAAGTCGGCGATGAGCGCACCTATTTTTTATTTAAAGTGAAGTGCCCGGTTGTGGGAAGGGCGCTGAACCGGGCAAACGGCGATATCGTGCTGAGACCGGGAAACAGACTATCGGCGTGAAGCGGTGACAGTGTGAAAAAGTCCGCTGAGATAGTAAAAATAGATCCCTTGCACCCTGACCAGGCTTTTTCCCAGGCCAGGGACGTCATCCTCGCGGGCGGCCTGGTGATCTACCCGACAGACACCTTTTACGGCCTCGGGGTCGATCCCGCCAATCCCGCCGCCGTTCGGAAGCTGTTCACTATCAAAGGAAGGCAGAACGATCAACCTATCCTGCTGTTGATCTCCGATTCCCCCGTGGTGCGGAGTTGGGCGGCTGAAATTTTACCGCAGGCTGAAGATTTGATGCAGCGCTTCTGGCCCGGACCGCTTACGCTCGTATTCAAGGCCCAGGCGCACGTGTTGCCTGAATTGACGGCGGGCACGGGCGCCATCGGGCTCAGGGTGCCGGGCAGCGCGCTCACCAGGCGGCTCCTCTCATTTCTCGGCACGGCGCTCACCGGGACGAGCGCGAATATATCGGGCAAGCCCAGCCCCCGGACCGCCGAAGAAGCCGTTGCGGCCCTCGGCCGTGTGGTTGATCTGATTCTTGACGGCGGAGCTACCGCGGGCGGCAGTCCTTCCACCGTGGTTGATGTGAGCGCAGTCCCCGCGCGCGTGGTCCGTGAGGGAGCGGTAAAGCTGTAGACGATCAACAGAGCAACGACAAAACTTTACGATAAAAGGATGGACGATGAAAAAAGTATTTGTGCTGGATACGAACGTGTTGCTCCATGATCCGCGGGCCATTTTTTCCTTTGAGGACAACGACGTTATCATCCCGATCGTGGTGATCGAGGAACTCGACAAGTTCAAGAAGGGCGTCGATGAAATCGGCAGAAACGCCCGGCAAGTTTCAAGGATCCTCGACGAATATCGTCAGAAGGGCAAGCTCTCCCAGGGCGTCAAGCTCGACGGCGGCGGCAATCTTCGGGTCGAGCTGAACCACCAGTCCACGGAGCACCTGCCGGCGGAACTGATCGCAACCAAGGCGGACAACCGGATCCTGGCTACCGCGCTCAATCTTAAGCATGACGAGATGCCGGTCATCCTCGTGACCAAGGACACGAACCTGCGGATCAAGGCCGATGCCTTGGGTTTGCGCGCTGAGGACTACGAGTCCGATACGATAACGCTCGATGAACTCTACTCCGGAGAGGTCGAGCTCGAAGTCGGGCCCGGAACGATCGACGATTTTTACGGCAAAGGCGAGTTCACCCCTGCTGATCCGAAACCCTATCCGAACCAGTTTGTGCTCCTCAAGAACAGCGCGAACGCGTCGCAGACGGCGCTGACCCGGTACAGCCAGCAGAAGAACGCGCTCGTGCCGATCGTGAACGTCAAGCACGGCGTCTGGGGCGTGACCGCGCGGAACAAGCAGCAGCAATTCGCGCTCGACCTGCTCTTAAACGACGACATCCGCCTGGTAACGCTCGTGGGACGGGCCGGTTCGGGCAAGACGCTTTTGGCCCTCGCCGCGGGCCTGGAGAAAACCATCGAGGCCCGATCGTTTCAGCGGCTCGTCGTGTCCCGTCCGGTGTTTCCCATGGGCAAGGACATCGGGTTCCTGCCCGGAGACATCGAGGAGAAGCTCCGGCCCTGGATGCAGCCTATCCGTGACAATCTGGATTTTCTCATGGGCGCTCAGACCGTGGCCGGGAGGGCCAAGGGCAAAAAAGACCTCCAGAGCCTCTTCGACCTCGGCATGATCGAGGTCGAACCGCTTACGTATATCCGCGGCCGGAGTATGCCGAACCAGTACCTCATCGTGGATGAAGCGCAGAACCTCACGCCCCACGAAATTAAGACCATTATCACGCGCGCCGGCGAGGGGACCAAGGTCGTGCTGACCGGAGACCCGTATCAGATCGACAACCCCTACATCGATTCATCGAGCAACGGTCTTACCTTCGTTGTCGAGCGGTTCAAAGAAGAACCCATCGCGGGCCATATCACGCTCGTCAAGGGCGAGCGCTCCGACCTCGCGGAACTCGCGGCAACGCTGCTCTAAAGACACTTTTTTTCAGAACATCGCCCTCTTTTTTCCAGGGGGCGTTTTTTTCCCCTGACCCCGATCTTATCCAGGAGACGTCGGGCATCCCGTGCGGCATTCATGCTGAGGCCTGGCGCCTTACAATTGAAGGAGACCCTATTGACAATACTCATTCTCTTGCATAATATGGATAGGAGGGGGAGGAAGTAATCCAATCCTTTTTCAGAACAAAGCCACTCTCAAAACCTTAATTTATGACGGCCAACAACAACGGAAGACAGGGGAAGCTATTTTTGTCCCTTTTCTGGCTTATAGCCGGGCTCGGATTATATGCGAGCAGCCTGTACAGCTACCTCCTGTTCCACAGTCTTGTTGAGCTCTTCAGCGTTCTTGTCGCCTTCTTGATCTTCGTCCTTGCCTGGCACACCCGTCGTCTTCTGGACAACCATTACCTGCTCTTTATAGGCATTGCATCACTGGCGAGCGGCTCGCTGGACCTTGTCCACATCCTGGCCTATAAAGGGATGGGCGTATTCCCGGGTCATGATGCAAACATCGCCACGCAGCTCTGGATTGCCTTCCGGTATGTCTTCAGCAGCTCCCTTTTTCTGGCAGCTTTTTTCGTCACCAGGAGATTACATCCTGAGAAAACCTTGGCGGTCTCCATGACCGTCACGGTAATACTTCTTGCATCGATATTTCTGCGCTGGTTTCCGGATTGCTTTGTCGAGGGCAGCGGGCTGACCCTCTTCAAAATCGCGAGCGAATACGTCATCTGTCTGATCTTCCTTGCCGCCCTTGCCGCGTTGTTCGTAAAACGACAGGCGTTCGACCGGGCGGTGCTGAAGTTGATGGCCCTGTCGATCCTCAGTTCTGTGCTATCGGAATTGAGCTTTACGCAGTACGCGAGCGTGTACGGGGCCGCCAATATGATGGGCCATTTTTTCGAACTTCTTTCGTATACGCTCATCTACCGTGCGATTGTCGTGACCGGCGTGGTCGAGCCTTCAAATCTCCTATTCAGGAACCTGAAACAGAGCGAAGAAGCGCTCAAAGAGAGTGAGGCCAAATACCGATCCCTGTTCGAGAATATGATCGACGGTTTTGCATATTGCCGAATGCTTTTTGATGACCATGGCCGGCCTGTAGATTTTGTCTATCTCGCTGTTAACAACGCTTTTGAGAAGTTGACGGGATTGAAGCAAGTCGTCGGAAAAAATGTGACCGAGGTGATCCCCGGCATCCGGGAGTCCAACCCGGAGCTGTTCGAGATTTACGGAAAGGCGGCCTTGACCGGGAAGGCGGAGAGGTTTGAACTTTATTTAGGTCCCCTGCATTCTTGGTTGTCTATATCCGTATACAGCACGGAACGGGGATATTTTGTCGCTGTATTTGACAACATTACTGCGCGTAAACAAACGGAAGAAGAGCTGCGAAGGTCGCATGAAGAACTCGAAAAGCGCGTCCAGGAACGGACCGCGGAACTGGTAAAGGCCAATGAAGAACTGGAAACGGAAATAGCTGAACACAAGAAGTCGGAGGAGAACATCTCCCGGCTGAATAGATTGTATTCCGTACTCAGCAAAGTCAACGAGGCCATCTTTCGTACCCATAATCCTGAAAAGTTGTACGAGCGGGTTTGCCGTATCGCCGTGGAGGACGGTCAATTCAAGATGGCCTGGATCGGGCTCACCGACTCCGATACCCGGATGGTGAAGCCGGTCGCGAGCTACGGGGACGGCGGCGGCTACCTTGACGATATCAATATTTGCGCGGCAGCCGAGACGGCCGAAGGCAGAGGGCCCACAGGCACGGCGGTTTGCGAAAACACCTATTCCATCTGCGACGACATCGAGCACGATCCCCGTATGCTCCCGTGGTGCGGCAAAGCGCTTCGGCACGGGTTTCGGTCTTCAGCGGCCTTTCCCCTCCGGGCCGGTTCGACAGTCGTCGGCGCCTTCACGATCTATTCAAGCAAGCCGCAGTCTTTTACCGGCGAGGAAATAGTCCTTCTTAATTCTCTGGCGGAGGACCTCTCTCTCGCGATAGATTCGATGAACAATGAGAAAATGCGGCTGGACGCGGAGGAGGCGCTCCGGGGATCGTCGGAGGAGTTAAGCGTTCTCTATAACAACAGCAGGGTCACCAACGACCTTCTTTTGCTCTTTCCCCGAAAGTTTTCACGGAAAGAATATTTGGACGCCGCGGTGCTTTTGATACGCGAATGGAGCGGCTGCCGCCATGCCGGTATGAGGATCGCGGATGACGACGGGAATATTCCCTATGAATCGTGTGCGGGTTATTCGTCCCAATTCCTGAAGTCCGAAGGCAGTCTCTCCTTGAAGCACGATCACTGCGTGTGCACGCGTGTGACGGCGGAGAGGCTGGAGTCGCATGAACGCAGCGCAGCGACGCCGAATGGTTCGTTCTACAGCAACGATACCTCAAAATTCGTCGGAGGACTTACCGAAGCGGAAAGGGCGCGGTACCGGGGAGTGTGTATGAAACACGGGTTCCTGTCGCTTGCTGTGGTCCCCATTCGGTACCGCGACAAGGTCATCGGCGCGGTCCACCTCGCTGACGAGCACGAGGGGATGGTTCCGCTCAGGAGCGTGGAATTCATCGAACAACTGGCGCTCATCGTCGGGGAGGCGGTTTTTCGTTTCGGGGTCGAAGACCAGGTGAGAAAGCTCAATCAGGATTTGGAGCACCGCGTCGCCGAACGCACGGCCCAGCTCGAGGCCGCGAACAAGGAACTGGAGGCATTTGCGTATTCCGTGTCGCACGACCTCCGGGCGCCGCTCCGGGCCATAGACGGCTTTAGCCGCGTCATTGAGGAGGAGCACGCCGAAAAGCTCAGTGCTGCCGGACGGGACCACTTCCGCCGCGTCCGTGCGGCCGGGCAGAAGATGGGGCATCTTATCGATGCCATGCTGAAATTGTCGCGCCTGACGCGCGGGGAACTCAATCGCATCCGTCTGGACCTCGGCCCGCTCGCGAAGACCGCGGCTCATGAGCTCAAAAGAGACGAGCCTGACCGAAGGGTGACGTTCGATATAGCCGAGGGTATGACTGTAGAGGGAGATCCTGTCATGCTGCGGATGGTTGTCGAAAATCTCCTGGGCAACGCCTGGAAGTTCACGGGAAAACGTGAAACAGTGCGGATAGAATTCGGCATTGCGGCGAAAGACGGCAAAGACACCTACTTTGTTCGTGACAACGGCGC